>NZ_WWFG01000013.1 GCF_026127265.1 Nostoc sp. KVJ3 | reverse complement strand
ATAAACCTGTCTAACGCCTTGACCGCGCTTTATATTGAGGTGCTGACGTGGCGATCCTTCCACGCCCTGTGATCAGGGATTTAAGAATGCGATCACGGATTGTCTGATAATCTGGTGGAGTCGTTTCTTGTCTATCATCTGGTCTAGTCTCTGGGCTAATTTCCATTAATGTTTCTGGCGGTTGCTGGATATCATCTTGTCTAAATTGTTCTAGCAACCGCCGTTCAACTCTCCCCAGGCGTTCGTCTAACTTGCTGTCTATATTTTTGTCTATCTCAGCCAGAATAGACTCGTCTAACTACAAACAGTACAATTTTTTGCACCCGATAAATCGGCGGATGAATTAAGTGTGCCTACAGGAGCATTATTACTTAGTCAAATAGTCAGGGCTTACACATGACAAGAATTAATTTTCTAGTAATCGTGCAAATTATTTGTCAATTCTTTGATCATAACTCCCCAAACCCCACCACCAGCTGCTTCAAGCAATAGTGCGACAATAGCCCTTTTCGCACCACTTAGCGCAAAAAATACGCTCTTTACAACTAAGATGTAGCAAGAGTATTAAACCGATGCTGCTCCCCCTTAAGGTCTGCTGACAAACCCATGAACCCCATTCACCCGGAAAATCTTAGTTGTTCTAGAAAACTCACTTGCGTTAGCGATCGGCGAAGATTTTTCCCTAGAGAATGACCCCGATGTAATAGGGCAGTTGATTGGCGACAAGCGATCGCCCAACACCAAGCGCGAATACCAGAAAGACCTGAAAGATTTTTTTCTGTTTGTCGTTAAGAAAAGAACCCAGCCGGGATTTGGTTTTGGAATTCCTTCACCTGGAACAACGTCATGCCGTTTGTGGTTCTCAAGTACAAGGCACACCTCATCAAGAAAAAGCTGGCTGAAGCTACAGTGAATCGTCGCCTTAGTGCTATCAAGTCAATGGTTGAGATGGGGCGACGGCTGGGTGTGTGCAATTTTCTCTTTAGATGATGTCAAAGGTGAAAAGGTCGAAACCTACCGTGACACAATGGGCATTCCAGCCGAGGACTATGCCAAGTCATAGCGCTAGTTGACCGCATTACCCTTAAGGGCAAGCGCGATTATGCCATTATGCGGTTACTTTGGGATAATGGCTTGCGTCGTCAGGAGATAGTCAATTTGAATGTGCGTGACTTTAACGCCAAGGAAAAAACTCTTGAAATCCTGGGTAAAGGCAAGGGTAGCCAGAAGGAAGTTCTTGACCTATCGGAAAGAACCACCGACGCAATCTCCGGTTGGATAAAGGTAAGTAAGAAGAAACGTAGTAATGAAGCGCTTTTCACGGTGCTGGCATACCACAAGAATGGAGCGAGATTAACCGGGGAGGCAATCAGGCGACTGGTGATGGGCTATGCAAGCAAGCCGGAATTACTAAGAAGATGTCACCGCATCGTGTCCGCCACAGTGCGATTACTACAGTATTGGATCTGAACAATGGGAACTACCGTGCTACTCAGCGATTCAGCAGACACGCCCAAGTGCAGACGGTTTTGAAATATGATGATAACCGCCAGCGTTTACAAAAGCAGATGAGCGACTCAATATCAGAATTGATTTAGAAAAAAGCTCAAAATATTGATCTGCTGGAGTTAGATATTATTAAGAAGCAAATTGTGGGGATTTTCGAGTAGAAAATGATTATCAACTTTTACTAAATCACCTGTGCAGCGAATTGGTAAACGTTCCTGATAAGCTTTAATGGCTAAGATATAATCATGGTCTGCTAGTTCGGTTTTTATTTCTCGTAATTTATCAAAAACTTCACCTAGTAAAGTAATTTCTCCACTCAGAGAATCAATTGATGGAGTGGCAATTTGCATAATTACGCCTTGCACAGTGAAATTGGAATAATTGGTAATAAAATTCGCTTAATATCTCAACTTGGTCACGATTTTCTACTGTCTCTAATGTTTTTAATATATCGCTGATTCTTTCAGCATAATCTCCTAAACTATGTTGGAGAGGTAGCAATATTTCATATTCAGGAGCGTCAGATTTTTTTAATCGCCAAATTGCCCCAGCATCATTATAAATACGCCCGGTTTCATGCCAACCTGTTGCTTGCAAGTGCGCCTGGATAACATCAGGGTTAACAGTTTTGAGTCTTTCACTATCTTTGATAGTAACTTTCATGGTAAATCTCCAAAACTAATGCGTTGAATGATGGATTGGAGTGATAGGGGTGTCAACTGATTACTACGGGGTATTTCATAGTAACATTGGTTGTATTTTCGTGTCTGGCATTTCGCGCAAGGATACCCAGTAACCAAATGTCTATACAAAGTTCATCTTCGGTTTGCTTTAACCAGTCTGTTATCTTTTCTGGAACTAAAACGACTACTAAAATCCGAGGGACAAGGGCATTGATTTTTAAATCATTATAGTTTTTTGAGATTGAGGGATATTTAATATAGTTTTCATCCAGAATATCTCTGGATGTACATTTTACTTGTAGTTCTAGTCTAGGGGAAAGAATTTTACCTGTACCGCCCCTGCTGACTATACCTAAATCTACGCTGTCGTTATCGACTTCTGGTCTATATAAAGAATAACCTGCAACGGCGGCGATGGCTCTAATATAGGTGATGCTAAATTGTTCTTTTTGTTGGTTAATATCCATTAAATTACAAATTACAAATCAAGCTAATGCCAA
The DNA here is from genome assembly GCF_026127265.1 of Nostoc sp. KVJ3. Lineage (GTDB taxonomy): Bacteria > Cyanobacteriota > Cyanobacteriia > Cyanobacteriales > Nostocaceae > Nostoc. The sequence goes on along the minus strand of NZ_WWFG01000013.1, from coordinate 73,017 downwards.
CAGCATCGATTATTACTCAAAGCTTGATGGCAATTCATAAGAATGCGCTAAGAGAACTTTTGCATCATCGACTTCGCCCGTCGCATATTTTGCTACTTGTTGCTGTAATCATTCTTCGTTATCGCTTCAGATAACACTGCACTGAGAAATTCTGGATTTGCCTCACAATACTCAAACATGGCTTCAATCAGAACCTCTCGACAAATGCCGTTCTCCCGACACACCTCTTGTAGGCTGAGCTTACTCCCTGCTCCAACCGCAGCGTACTTTGCTTTGTTTGCAACGGCTGTTTAGATACATTAGCCTGATTTTCTGTTATTCAGTATCGCACTTTCTTGGTTCCTAATATCGAGGTATCTGGACTTCCAGAATCTACGAAGTATCTCGACTTTTGACAGAAGGACGGCTCCGCTGCTTCAATCGCTCTAGTGCATCACTCATGAGTTAACGCCTCAATAATTTTGCCAACGGATATTGCAGGTCGGATTGCCCCAGGTTGACAACAGCTTGCCTTGTCGGATTGCACTCTTAAACTTCTCCGACTCGCGGATAGAAGGTAAAATTGGGATGTCGAGAGCAAACTCTCGCATCGCTTCAATATTTTGCCTACCTTCTAAGGTTTGGGTGTTTCCTACCCAGCGATCTCGAAAAGGAACTATCCCTAATACTCTCCCTGTAAATGCCATTAAGTTGGCTTGTTCTGTTAAGAAGCTCAGGGTATCAATTAAGCTGTTGGTTCCCTTAACGTTGGCTTCGACGGGATGATGACATAATCAGACGTTCCACTGCTGTTAGGCACAGTTGGGAGCGCGATGGTTGCACGTCAATCAGGACATAATCAAAATATGGCTACAGATTTGAGGCGTAGTTTGAGGATAAATGCTCCCGTACCACTGCTACTGAGGAAATCTGAAACCTTAAACAGTCCCTATCCGCTGGGATAAGAAATAGATTTTCATGGGTGGTAGGGTAAATACCATCTTCTGTTGTCACTTGCCAGTTAGCACTTCAATAAGCTGGGCTGGTTTGGGTCTACCTCGTGATTTAAATAAAAGTCAGATTTGCTTGTGGAATCTGCGTCTATAGTCAACACTCGTAAGCCAAGTCGTGCTAGTAGCAGTGAGGTAAAGAAGATAGTGGTTGTTTTCCCCTGACCACGGAGAGTGAGATGCATGAGCAGGTTCGCATGGGTTAAACCCCCAATTCGATATAGCCAAGCATACATATATTACTCTAAACCTCTAGATATTTAGATATCAATATAAAAAATACCTAAATATCAAATATCTATAAATCTAGATATCTTGACTTCTGGATACCAGGTGTATTGGTGCTTTAAGTACCGAAGACTAGCAAGGTAGTTTTGGACAGGAGAAGCGATCTCATAACGTAGATTTTTACCGATGCTTGAAACTGAAGTTTACGCCATAATAATTCGAGGCCTTCTGGAAATTTTCTTACTTTGATTTGCGTTCCTAACTCTTCTCCCAAGGCGGGAGTGAGTGATCACGCCAACTAATTTTTCTTGCTGACCCAAAGATTGTAGGATACTTGAGACACTTTGCAGAGTTTCAGCATCTAATGTTCCAAATCCCTCATCTATAAACAGACTACCTAATTTAGCTCCTCTAGACAACTTTTCTGAAAGTGCCAAAGCTAGGGATAAAGAAGTAGCAAAGGTTTCACCACCGGATAGGGTTTGGACTCGTCTTGTTTCACCACAACTCCAGTTATCTTCTACTCTATATTCTTTATTTTCATATTTCAATGCATATCGCTGTTCTGTAAGTTCCAGCAAAAGACTGTTGCTTGTTCTACTAGTTCACGTTCAAAATGCTGGAGAATATAGTCTTGAAAGCGATCCGATTTCAACTCTTTGGACAAAATTTGATATATTCTAGCTCTTGTTGTTTGTAGATAGTTGTGCTTGCAATTTCTCTACTTGTTCTCGCTGTTCCTCAGCTTTAGCAATCAAAAGTTTTAAATCGTTGTATTCATCTTGTGCTTGTTTATATTGTTCTCCAGCATCAGCAACAGATTTTTCATACTGGGCAATTATTTCTGCGTTTGTAGTTCTGTCACCAATTGCGTCAGTTCTCGATTAATATTAGTTTCTAACTGAATTTTATTAGTGTTGTAATCATCAATTTTATGCTGCCATTGTTTTTGCAGTTCTGGGGGTACTTTAGATTGCTGAAATATTTGCTCTGTAAAGTTTGCAGATAGTAAACTAGTATGCCATTCAGCTTCTAGACGTTCCTTTCAGCAGAAGCTGAATCAAAGTCTTCTTTGCCTTTACATCACTTTGTTGAGCTTGCCGAAATTCATCACGAGCAGTTTGATAGCACTGATTTTCATGCTGAATGCGATGCTTTAAATCTCGTTTATCTTCTTCTAGTTTTTGGAATAAATTCTCATAAGAATCACTACCAGTAAGCTGGGAAATTGTATCTAATATTTCCTGAGTTTGTGTTGTTTTTGGTCTATTTCAGTTGTTAGGTCTTGATGTTGAGTTTGCGTATCTAACAACTTAGTTTTAACAAAATTCAAATTGAGTTCACTAGCTTTAATTTCCGCCTCTGCTTTTTCTTTAAGTATGAAATAGGTCTGATAATTAGTATTACTTTTATGTAGTGATTGGCGTTCTTGTTCAAGTGCCTTAACTTCCCATTTATCTGTATTTAATATGACAACAATTTGTTCTGTCTCTGCTTCAAGTTCAGCTTCTTTTTCTGCTAATATTTTTTGATACTCAGTTTGTTGTTTCTTCAGATGTTCTCTTGTGGTTTCAGCTTGGGTTTTTGCTTCAGTAGATTTTTGGCGATTTTGTTCAGCAGCGCGATCACGTTTTTCTATGTTTTGATATCGCCTGAAGATTCTAGTTGTGGTAATAAGTGGGCTTCTGGATAAATTCCACCGCATACTAGACAATCATCACCCGTATGCAGCAATGCACGTAAAGCCGCAGCATAATTTTTTTGTCTAGCAGTATCTAATGCAACACGAGATTGATTGCATTCTGCTTCAGATTTTTGGAAGTTTAAATAACAGATTGATAATTAAACTCAGCAGTGTCTAACTCTTGAGTAATTTGTTGTAACTTCGTGCGATCGCTTTCAACTTGCTTTTGGATTTCTTGCCATTTAATTAGTAGTGGTGTCACTTGATTAAGTTGCTCTAATCTTGTACCACCAGGAGAAGATTGAGACAGTTCATTATTAGCTCTCGTCAATATCTGAATTTTTTGATTTAATTCAGCTTCAGCCTTTTTTACAGCTTTATCAGCCTCAGTTATTAGCTGATTTTTTTCTATTAATATTTTTTCTAAGCGTTTTACTTCTTCCTGAATTTTACGATGCTGTTCTTCATAGATTTTGGCAGCATTAAGAGCTTCTTCTCGCTGTTTTTAGTTGCGGTGTAATTTCAGCTTCATAGGCTTGTGTTTTCTGAAAGTTATCTTCTTGAATTTTAAAAGCTGATTCTTTCTCAACCAAAGCTTTAGCAGCAATCTCAACATCAGATCGAGTCTTGTCATATCGATGACGAGCCGAATTGACTGATGTCCAAGTGGCAGATAAGCGATCGCCAACTCGTGCTTGTTCTAATTGCTGTTTTAATTCACTTATTTTTGGAGTTTCTTTATTTAATTCTTCAAGTTGCTGTTGCCAATTTGCTAAATCTCTCAGACGTTGCAATAATCCTTTTTCGGCAGCTAAAGCTGTTTGTGTCTTGATAACTGTTTCATGTAATCTGGGTAGTTCTTCTGCTAGAAACTGAGAGCGATCGCGCCGTTGAGAATTCAGTTCTATATCTAATGATAAATCTAGATTTTTTAGCTGTTCTTGAATTGCGTTATATTCACCTTTAATAATATTAGCTCGTGTCCCAGCCTGCGAACACATATTTTCAAAAATTCTTTCATATCCAACCAAACTGCTTAAAATCTTCCGTCTATCAGCACTTTTACCTTTGAGGAACTCATCAAATTGTCCTTGAGGAAGCAGAATAACTTTAGTAAAAGTTTCAAATTCATCCCTAAAACTTTCTCAACAATGGCGTTAATCTCTGCTTCCTTTTGTTCTCCAAAAGGTTGAAAATCACCATTTATCTGCTTTTCTAATTTAAAAGTTACTTGGGGTGTTTTAGTACGATATGACCATGAGCGAAAGACTAGATATTCAGTTTGATTTACCAAAAATCGTAATGATACCTGTAATTTTAAACTTCCCTGACTCAACAATTCTTTGGGTTGAGTTTTCTTGCTACTTTCCCATATAGTGCCAAAGTCATCGCATCAAGCAAAGATGATTTACCGGCACCAGTTGGGCCAGTAATAGCAAATAATTCCAGTTTCTCAAAATTAATCTTTGCCTGATTCCTAAAACTGGTAAAACCTTCTAAAGTTAGCTCAAGTGGTCGCATCTTGGGTTTCCTTGATTTCTTGATATAGTTCTTTAAACTTTGCTAAAACGGCGGGAGCAGGTGTTGTGTTTAATTCCTCTTGGAAGTAGCGCTTAAATTCTTCCACTGGATCAAACTCTTCTTGTTTTACAGATTTTTCCCGCCTTGATTCCGCTTCTGGATAACGTGGCTCAATTTGCAGCACTTGATCACTACAAATTTTGCGAATTTTGTCAGCTAATCCTATTTGAGGTGTTTGCAAGTTGATAATTACCTTCAAATAACCAGAATAATCACGGAGAGGTTCTAGCTTTTCTTCGTAATCACTCAATTCACATTCGAGTATCTGCAAAGGTTTTTGACAGGGGATAGATATAAACTCCGGTTTTTTTGCAGGAGAACCTGGTTCAACATCAATGAGATAAAATCCTTTTTCTTCCTCAGCTTCGCCAAAGTCCACTTGAATCAAAGAACCGGAATAATAAGTAGGAGCCGCAACGGGAATTTGTTGGGGTTTATGGATGTGTCCGAGAGCAATATACTGAGCTTCAGCAGGTAGGCTTTGTCCAGCCAAGGCATAGCTTTCTTTGGTGTGATGACGGGCTTCGGAATTGGCTAATTTAGCACCATCAACAGTGAGGTGAGCCATGAGGATATTCACACTATCATCTTGAAAACCAGTGGCTAAGTTGTTGAGCAAATAGCCTACCCTTTCTCTGTAGTGGTTTATTTGCTGTAACTCGTCCATTGTCCACAGATTTTCAACTGTCAATAGTCGTCGTTCTGAAGCAAAAGGCATAGCAGCTACACGCAGTTTGCCGTTAGGCGTTTCTATGCTAATTAAACCTCCTTGGTTGACGCGACGAGGTTTCCCTAAAATCTGCACGCCAGCTAAAGACAAGAGATTAGCTATTCCATCAAAGCGGGAAGCAGAATCATGATTACCTGCGATCGCTATTGCCGGAATTTTGGCATTTCGCAACCCCTCAAAAAACTGATACGCAACTCGTTCAGCATCAGATGCAGGATTAGGAGTTTCAAAAATATCGCCTGCGATTAAGACGGCATCAACTTCTAATTCTTTGGCTTGTCGTAAAAGTTCATTCAGAGTAAATTCAATTTCTGGGGTACGATCCTTGCCTTTGAGGTGACGCCCCAAATGCCAGTCAGATGTATGAATTAAACGCACAATTCCTCCTAAAAACGGTCAATATCAGCTTCGATGCTGGTAATTTCTGCTTGGCTAAAAAATACTTCTTCTTTGCGAGTGGCGTAGGCGGGGAAGGGGAAGTTAACTAAAATTGGTGCGGGGACTTCTGGCTGATGCACAAACATCGTGCCTGATTTAAGAAACAAAGCTCGTTTGCGACACGAACCTGTCAAAAAATTGTATTCTGGACGTTCTGCTTCGGCTGAATCTAACCTACCCACAACACGGATAGCTGCTTGTCCAACAACGCGCCGTTCGACTTCTGAGGCGGTTTGCTGTGCGCCAATTAAAATAATTCCTAGCGATCGCCCCCGTTCTGCAATGTCTACCAGCAAATCTTTAATCGGGCTACGTCCATCACGGGGTGCATATTTGTTCAACTCATCCAGAACGATAAAAACAACGGGTTCTCTTCCCTGTTTTTCTTTTTGAAAAAATAGCTTTTGTAGTAAAACACCCACAACAAATTTTTGAGCGCGGGCACTGAGTTTGTGGATATCAGTTACAGTTAGTTGAGCATCTGAAGCTATTGGGTCGAGTTGGTATTTAGCAACTTCATCTGGTGATAAATCCCCGCGAATTAAATGGTTAACTTCACTACTGATACCATACAAACGCCGAATCATTGCTTCAGCCGTAGCTGGAACATTTCGCCCTAACCAACGCCTGTTTTCTTCTCTATCTTCATCATTGAGAAGTTTGTCTTCTAAAAAGTCAATTAAATCTCTAAAGGTTTTAATTTGTGTTTTGCCTTCTTCCCCAAACGCTTCTACTTGTAAATAAGCTTGCGGTTTGCGCCGACTCTGGCGATCGCTCTGGTCATTTTCCTCTGCTAGCCGTGCTAATCTTTCTTCTACTGTCGTCACTAAGTAGGATAAATTTCCTCGGTCTAAATCCTCACCAGTGAATAAAAAGCGAAACAGGCGATCGCGGCACAATTCCCGAATACTCCACAAATAAACTGATATCCCCTCAGAACGCTGTTCTAAATCAGAATCAATCGTCAGTGAATCTCTTTTTGGCGTAGCCCGAAAACTTGCACTTTTAAAAGGTTGTACTGGCAAGTTCATCAATTCATATTTATTTTTATCCTTTTGGTTTTCTAAATTGCCATAACTTTGATTGAGTTTATCTAAAAAGAATAAATCCTCACCTTTAACATTGAAAATTAGCGCTTTAGTATTAGCTTTATAAGAACCTAAAACCGGAGAATTGAAAATAGAATATAGCAAAAACAAAGCATAGGATGTTTTAGTAGCAACTCCCGAAACCCCAGAGATATTTACATGAGCGCCTTTCTCACCATTGATAAATGAGTAGTTAAAATATGCGGCATTGCCGTTATTCATAATACCAGATGGAATTGGGGTATCCATGCTGTCAAAATACAAAGCTGATGCCAACTGCTTACCGACAGCGAGGTGAACTGGATCGCCTGGTTGTGGGGGTAAATATTCTTCTGGCTCAATTCTTGTGACTTGAACGTGAGCAGTGTAAGAAATATTTATTGGTAAAATACCTTCTTTAGCAACTAAGAAAGTGTCAGTATCAAATTGCGCTCCTTCGTATTGAGTACGAACATAATCCACCACACCGTAAAAACGCACAATTCCCCCACCGTCTGGACGTTGAGTTTGCACTTCTACAACATCATCTAGCCGTAAAACTTTTTTGGCATCCACTGCTATCCAAAATTCCAAAGGGGTAGCTTCTTTAGTACCTAATACATAACCAATTGGTTCAGAAGATGTCATTTATTACCTCCAAATGATGCCAGAAAGCATTGCAGTCGGCGCTTAATTAGTATTGCATTGCCCATTCTTCTGCCTAATTCCCGTTCCAAAGCACTAACAGGTGCAAGGTTTTGTGGTGCGCGGGGATCTCGTGATGGATGGGAAGCATAATAGGGAATTAAATAGCAAGTTTGATTAGCTATTTCTTTAGCTGTTTCTATATCAATTTTGCTAGATAATTCCAGCCGCACGATGCCATGCAAATCGTGGTAGCCAAGTTGTTGCGCGGAATGTTGAGAATCACCCGATTTCAAATACCAGGAGTATTGGGATCTATCTTTAATATGAAAAATAGGCGTGCGCTGTCCTGGTAATAATTTCCACAGGAGGGCAGCATAATTTTCAGACAGGTATTGTTTGTGCATTGTCTTGATGTAGCCCAAGGTAGATGTTGGCGATTCATATCGCAATGCACCATCCCGAATTACCAAAGTATCTGCATTTTTTACATTTACTTTGCTTACTAGCTGTTCCTCTGCTGCTAGCATGGCATTTTGGACAATTGCACCCCGTGCTTCGGGAGTATTCGGTTGATTGCTTTTAATTGCCGTGTAGAGTAATTCTGCTTTGCTTCCCAAAGGACAAGGGATGGGTGTTGATACTGCATCTTGCTCTCCACCAAAACCCAAAACTCGACGAACATCAATTTCAATGCAACTCGCTTTGGGAATAGTCCGATCCACTACCACAGCCCCCACGGCAATTGTTCCAAAAACACCGTATGTTATCGTGTTACCATCGCCACCGACAAGTGCAGCATCTAGCCGACGACGCCCGTCGATAAAAATGAGGTGATTAGGTAGCGATCGCGCCTGAGAAGACTCAAAACAATCCCAATTATCAGTTTCTACTATCGGGTTTACATCACTTTCAGACAGTGAAAGCTCTTCGCTGATTTGAATTGGCGGCTCGTAGTCATTTCCCCACGGTTCCAAACGAAAGTTATGCGATCGCCAAAAGTTACTTACATAATTATCCTCTAACATTTGGCTTTTGCTCAGTAAATACTATGGTTTTAATAAATGCTATGTTTTCAACATTACTCTTATTAGTCTAAAATTGCCAACTTTATAGATTCATTTCATTGCATCAGTTGACTTGATTTATACAATACAATTTTCACTATCGAATAAATTTGGTGTTGCGCCTCTTGGCACAACTTTCACGTTGAGCCAAGAGGCAGTATGGTATTGAGCCGATATCTGAGTAATTTTCTGCAAAATGGTCTGGAAACCCTTGTCCTGTCTGCTTTTGATAATTTGTCACTTCAGAGTCAAAAGCCAATGTTGAGCAAAAGAGTCACCCACCATTACCAACCAAAAACGCTTGTGGTCAGCCATCTACGGTTTTGAGCCAGAAGCGTTTCTTAATTTTTGATTGATGATGACGGAGATTCCACTTTTTTAGTGATACGTGTAATGGGGGCGGAATAAGCTTATCCAGAGGATAAACTTTACATAAAAGTTTTTGTTTGAATTTCTGGCAGATTTGAGGCACTCATACCCGAAACTATTGTACGCTTAAGCATTGGGTGATTAGTATGAGTAAATCCCGTGTCAGAGTCAGGATGGAAACAAATAACAGTTAATTTATCTTCCATTGTCCGAAACTTATGAAGGCTATTGGCAGGAATAAAATAGTAATACCTGGCTGCAATGGAGTAGTACCATCAGGTGTTTCACACTCCCCACTGCCTTCGACTACAATGATTAGCCTATAGCTAGGATGAGTATGAGCGGTCTGATCTACGCCTGGGGGGAAATAGAGAGCATTAAGGCAAGGATCTCCCTGCATAATTGGGGGAATTAGCACATTATCTGTACCTCCATTGATGTAACCCAATCGACCAATGGATTCAATTGCCCCTCCGATAAGAAATACCCCTCTAAAAGCTGGACAAGTAACCAAAAAACCCGATGAATCTTTACCACCAACCCAACCTTCTCCAGGCAAACTGAAGTACATACCAGGGTGAAGTTTGTAGTCCTGCAAACCCGCACTGCGATATAAAACAGGATTACCGCTGTAAACAAAGCCAAAATGAGTTCCTGTATCGGGAAGTTGAATAGATTCTCCATTCCAAGCCATAAAACTATCTGGTGCTTGTTCGTTAAATTTAGAAAGATCACCATGAGTTAACTGTTGATAAATTTGAAGTTTCATGATCGATTTACTTTACGTATTTATTATTGGGACTTGAGACATTTCAGGTACAAAAATACCTGAAACCCTTGTTGAAAAAGGAAATAGACAATTAGGCAAAAATGATTCCAATTTACTTCAATTCAGTTATATCAAAGTTAGGCAATCAACTTATGTCAACTCTAGTAATCCTAGCGGTAACATGGTTTTTTACTAAATTATATTATTCATATCAAATATCTGATTAATTTGACCAAATTATATAAAGAACTTACCCAGTTATTAGAAATTAGTATAAATAGACGATTAAGTTATAATTTAATCAATTTATACAATGATAAGTCTATTCAGAGGATAAGGCTGATTTATCATCAATAGGTAAGATTAATGTATCTAAAATTTCTTTACGAACTTTGGGATTAATAACACAATCAGTATTCATACACTCTACTAAGAGTAGATTAGCTTCATAATACTTCTTAAGCAATTTAGTCTCGTCATCATTAAATTGCCAAGGATGACTTCCTATTTGACGGTTGTCCTTAGCCAGACTTCTAGAATCATCAGCTAAACGCTTCAGCTGTTCTTCATTCTCAGGCTGAGTATCTTTATAGTATATTTCTTCTAAAGCATTTCTTATTTTTTGGTCTAACTGCTTAGATTTAAGAGCATATTTGACAGCAATATACATAGCTTCATTAGCTGAGGATACATCAATAATTTTTTGTTCTCCTTGAGCTATATTTTTATCGTATTTTTCAGCAATATGAATACCTTCTTCAAAATCAGTATCTTGAAAAACGCGAGCAAAAAAGCTTCCGCAAACTAAATAATTAGCTGAACTATCTAGTAGTAAACTGAGTCGTCGCTCTTGATCTATATCAAAATCAATATCAAAATAAAAAGCTCGTATAGCAGATGATTTCACAGAATTATAATGAATTAATGACTTTTTGTGTACATAACCAAGAAAATTTTGTAGTTTTTCATTATTGTCTAGAATTTGATCAATTTTTTCTTTCATTATTTTGAAAAGTAATGAAGCATCTGGTTGAGCCATTTCTGCTGATAATAGAAATACTTCTCGCCAGTAGCTATCGCTCAAATTGTTCACTAACTCTTGAAAAGCTTCTATCTCTGATCGCTTTCTAATATTGATTTCACGAGCAGTAAAGTATTCATGAAAAGTGAGGTGAGAAAAGGAATAAACTCCTTTAGCTCGTTCTACTAAAAGTCCATGCTGTGCCTCAATTACGTGTAAAACTGCTTCGCTATCTAGTTGGATATCTTCTTTATCTCTATCAGCATTACTGCGTAGATTCTGTATATATTCTTTGATATAACTTTTTGCTTCTTTTTGAGAAAAGAAAAACTCTTTCTCTTTGAAAGTCTTAAAAGCAATATAACTTAATAAATCTTTCTTCCTTTGAAGAGATAGTTGTTGATAGACTTGCTCTCGTTGAATTCCTCGTTTAGCATCCCACTTACTGAGAAGAATTTCAATACCTTCTGTATATAACTCTGAACGATTATTAGGAGAATTACATTTTTCTTCAAAAACTAAACATATTAAAGTTAATAGTAGAGGTGTAACTGCTAATTGAGATAAACGATAATTATTTTTTAATGCTTTAGCTACCTCTTCTGCTTTAATAAAATTTTTATTTTCAAACCATTGAGAGATGAATCTATCAATTTGTTGAGCATTAAAATCTGCTACTTCAACCTCAGTAAACTTGTCGAATACATTATAAGAGTATTCTTTAGCTGCTATTCTACAGGTAATAATAAAATAATTATCATAATATATTCTAGATAAACTTCTAATTTCGTTTAAAGTTCGTTCGTAATGTTCATTTTTTACTTCATCCAATCCATCTAGTAAAACCAAAACTGATTTCCGTACAAATAGTTCTTGAATTTGCTCTACATTTACTCCACACTCAGAAAATAATTGCCCCATGTATTCTAATATAGAAGGAGAATTAGGAGATTCAGAAAAATACTTGAGATTAATAAAAATAGGAACAAGATTGGGCAGGAATATTCCCTGGTTACACTGAAGAGCTAGATGCTTGATAAAAGTTGTTTTTCCAGCTCCTGGCTTCCCTAGAACAATTAGTTTTTTATATTTTTTGACTGCACTTTCGCCCAGAACTCGTTCTTCAGTTACCCTGCCTAATCCAAATCTTTCCAAATCTTCTAAATTAGATTCTGCGAGGAATTCTTTAATTGTCTTACGTTTATGAGCAGTCAGCTTCTCTAAAATATTGACATCTGTGTAGATTTGACTTATCCCTATCGGTTGCGACATATCCAGAACGCGCATTGTGCCGCACCATTCTTGAATGATATCTCTTACCTGACTGCGTACTTTTTGCACCAAAGATGTTATCTCAGCCTCGTCTTTATGACTCGACTCAGTTAAGTCTTGGTTAACCATTGGTTCGGAGATAGTAATTTTGTACCAGTCTTGATCAAAACCCAAGTCTGCTCCAATCTGGAGAAAATTCTCCAATAAAATCGGTTTGCCGTTAAGCAAGGCACTAATTACTGAACGATGAATTCCTAGCTTATCGGCTAGCATCTTTTGCGTTAATCCTCGCTTGATTAACGCTTCTTTGACAAGCTGGATTCCTTGTGGAGAAGCTTGTAAAGTTGGTTTTGCCATAAGTGTCTGCATCAAAAAGCTTTACAGCCATTATAGTACCACCATAAACCGACCTGTAAAAATCTTAAGACCGACATTGCTTGACAGATAAACCGACATTGTTATATCATTTGAGGCAATACTGAGAACAACACGTAGACAAACACAGGCGCAAGCGCACTCGCACAAGAGGAGGCTAAGGCTTTATGGACACTGGGGTGATTATGGAATTAATTAAAAATATGCCTAGGCCAGGTTGTCCGCTAGCTTTTAGGTTAAGAACTATAGAGGGAAATAATTTAGATTTGCTTGTTCCGAATGTAGGCAGCTTTAGTTTTTCTAAAGAACAACTAGGAGATTTTGCGCTTGAGCATTCCCTTCCGATATCACTTTTTGATTTGATGAATTTAGTCGAGAATAAAGAGATTAATTGTCCATCGCTTTTTCTGCAAGCGGCTCTCACTGCTTTATCTTTGGGGCATGGATATGGTGTTATTAATCTAGAATATCCTGATACAAGAACATTCATTGTGACAGTTGGACTTTCCTACCGAATATGTACGGGGTCAAAGAAAGCGGTTTAGTTTATTGCATCTGCTTTTTGTGTAAAAAATAGTTGTTTGAACTAAATTGAATAATTAAAAACTTAGTTTATTAGCAAGCTGGGAGGATTAGAACTTAATCACAAAAGCTGGTCAGTGATATGTCGCTGACCAGCTTTGTTGTTGGAATTTACATAGAAAATGAGGGTCTGACATCTATGAACAAAATCGTAAGATGCAATTACTTGAACAAAACTACACGGCTCCAAGTTGTTAGAGGTGTTCATCCTCTACTGTGAGCGGAGAAAATATGTAGTCCAGGAAAAATTGTCAGTTTTGATGCACACATAAACGCAGTATCAAACTTTTAGCGTGTTGCAACTACTCTCGGTTGCTGTAGTCGAGGGTGCATTTCTCTCTAAATTTCACTCTGAAAAAGGTAAAAACCATGAAAACTAAACTAAATGATGACCGTAATCTCTTATTCGATTGGGCTTGTAAGGGTCTGAAATATTTTCTGCTGACTCTGCTTGGTTTTGCGATTGCATTGGTCATATCTAGAGTTTTTGGAGCTTCCACAATTGTTCAGATGCTTCTAGACCTAAGTGTATGGGAATGGCTTTTACGTATTGCAGTCTTTATCTTCTGTTTTTTTGCGGTCGCCATAATTTATGAGTCTTCTCGTTAATTCGCCCTTGTATAGCAGTGGATAAATCTTGGGAGCTTTTATATAACAAAAGCGTAGTTGGCAGCTTCTCTCTAATTACGCCTGTTGGCATCACCGTGCCAAAACGGGAAAATTGTACGCTAAGGCTGAAAATTATATCAGATAAGCATTTCAGCGATACTTGTTTTCTTTAACTCGCAAAGGACGCAGATGGTCAAAACTGGTTGCCTGCTTCAAATTCCAGACATAATCACCAGTGAGATTGATATGCTCCCAACCCAACGGTGATAAATGTTGCAAATGTTCTTCAGGAATATTCATCCCTTGTTCCTGCAAATAATCCACGGCTTTTTCTAAGTACACCGTATTCCACAGAACAATAGCAGCAATCACCAAATTCAACCCACTGGCCCGATAAAACTGGTCTTCATAAGAGCGATCGCGCAGCTCCCCCAACCGATTAAAAAACACCGCTCTTTTCAGGGTATGTTTTGCCTCACCCTTATTTAGTCCTGCCGTAGCCCGTCGTCTCAATTCTGGACTTTGCAACCAGGAGAGAGTAAACAAAGTCCGCTCAATTCTTCCCAACTCCCGCAAAGCTAAAGCTAAACGATTCTGCCGAGGATAAGAAGCTAATTTCCTTAACATCAAAGAAGCAGTCACCGTCCCCGTCCGAATTGAACTAGCAAGGCGTAGAATTTCATCCCAAGATTCCTGAATTAATTTCACATTAATCTTGTCACCGAAGAGGGGTGCCAAAGGCGAATCAGGAGAACTAGGTTCAAAAGTATACAATTTCTTATCAGGTAAATCGCGCATTCGAGGTGCAAATCTAAATCCCAGCAGGTGGCACATTGCGAAGACATGCTCGGTATAGCCACTTGTATCCGTATAATGCTCCTGAATCTGTAAATCACTCTCGTGATACAACAAACCATCCAAAACGTGAGTTGCATCCCGAATCGTGGCGTTAATTACCTTAACGTGAAACGGAGCATACTGGTCGGAAATATGCGTGTAAAAAATCACGCTTCTATCTTTACCATATTTGGCATTGATCTCTTCATTAAAACTACGATGTCCAGCCGCTTTAAACCGTTGTCCATCAGAAGAAGATGTTGTTCCATCACCCCAATAAGCAGCAAAAGGCACTTGTGTATGGAAATTTACCACCTCAGCCATTGCTTTGGAATAAGTTTCATCACGAATATACCAATCTGCCACCCAAGCTAAACGCTCAAAGGACATTCCTTGAGTTGCGTCCGCCATCCGCGTTAAACCTAAATTAATCCCATCAGCAAGTAAGGCACTTAACAAAACAACTTTATCAGATACTTGTTCTCCTGAATGTAAATGCGTAAAATGTTTCGTAAATTGCGTCCAAGAATCAACTTCTACTAACAAATCAGTCAACTTAATTCTTGGCAGTAAACTATGAACTGTTCTGCTAAATCCATCAACCTCCTTTGGGACAGCATTGGTAAGAGGAGTGATAATTAACTGTTCGTTCTCTATCCTGACATCAACCAGTTTCTTTTCTGCCATTAAAGAAGAAACAAACGCTAATTGTTCAGACAATTCAAGTGAGCGTTGTTCAATATAAGTAGTGAAATCCGTCGTTACTGCCACAGGTATCGTTTGAGAAGAACACATTGACTGCCATGAGCTATCTGGTAACAGATAATCCTCAAAATCTTGGAACTGCTTCGAGCCTGCTACCCAAATATCCCCAGAACGCAAGCCACTGCGTAATTCAGCCAAAGCACACATCTCATAGTAGTGACGGTCAATAGTATCGCCCTTAACTACGTGTTTTAACCAACGAGGTTTAACGAAACTAATATCCGCAGATTCCGGTACTTTTCGACCACCAGATATATTTAATTCTTTAATGACTGACAAAGCTTTTAGAATCGGTAAACTGGCTCCAGTAGCTTTAAATTCAAACGCTTCTAACAATTTTGGTGTATACCTTCTCAATTGTGAATAACGATTATCAAGCAGTTCAAGATAATCAAAATCTGCTGGTCTGGCTAGCTTTTCAGCTTCGGCAACACTACTAATAAACTTTTCCCAATTTAAGACTGATTCAATCGCTTCATAAGCATCAATTGACTCATCTCTAGCAGCAATCAACGCCTTACCTACTTGAGCATACAATCGGACTTTCTCATTAATTGCTTTGCCATCATGTTGAAACTTATCCCCATGCTGATGCTCACTTTTGTTAAACAATTTACCCATCATTTTATCGTGCATTTCTATGGCATAATCGACTAATGACGCACTCCATTCAATGAGAAAAGCAACTAAAATAGCATAGCGTCTCAGTTCATCCAACCTAGATAGGTGAGCAGGTGTAGACTTCGCACCAGTTCGAGTGAATTGTAGTAACCGATTTTGGTGTACTCGTTTCAAGCATCCAGAGTCAAGATGAAGATGGCGAATAAACTCCAATCGTTCCACCACTTTTAAAAAGTTTCTTGGATTAGCCTGACCTGGTGGTTGACGTAGCCAAATTAAATCAGTCAGTTTTTGATCAGGCTCTACAATTAATAACTTATCCAGCGCCGTCTTTTGTAATGTTGTCAAACTTTTAGTCAACTCAAGACATACTAGTTTTTGAGCGCGATGTCTGACCTCCCAGGCTAAACGTTCTATCGTAGAAATAGCTGGAATAATAATTTGGCGCAAGCGCATCTCATCAATCAACGCTCCCACAAGCGCCATCCCTTTATCTGACGATATTGCAAAAGGTAATAACCATTTTGAAAATTGCTTGTATGTAGATATATTAAAAGTATGAAATCCGAAATTGTTTTGAATTTCTGCCAGATGTTCGCGTCGAGTTGTATCCCTTTGGGAATATTCGGTGATGATTGTCGGGTCAAGTTTTAATTGAGATGCAATATAAAACAGTACAGATTCTGGGACTATTTCTCCTAAACTCCAAACACGACCGGGGAAGCGTAGGTAAGATAACTGTACGGCGAAACCAAGACGATTGTGCGGTCTACGACGCTCTTTGATAACTTTGAGTTCGTCATTACTAAAAGTATAGTAGCGAGCTATATCTCTTGTCGTGATAGAATCGGGGATTTCAGTAAATTGAAGTCGTTGTGTCGGAGATAAAAGTTCGCGCGTTGCCAATTAGATACCTGGATATTCAGTTTTTAAGAAGTAGTTTGATTTTGTTTATAATTCGCGCCACAGTAAGGGCAGAATTTAAATTTCAATGACATAATTGGTTCATTACAACTAACACAGCGATTCCGTAAAGCTGTACCACAAGCAAAGCAATACTTCGACCGTAAGTCTGTCCACATTTGGTCAGGGGTAGTTCCTGGAGTCCAACATCTAGGACAAAATTTTAACGTAGTTATTGTTTCTGGGGAGACTTTCTTCGCCGCCGCATCTAGGTACTCCGGTGGTATTCCCAACGCAGCAGCTAGACCGCCTTTAGCCTTTTGATTGAGTCTATTCGTTTGTCCACCCTCAATTTTGCGGATGGTCTGGATATGTATTCCCGCTTTGAAACTCAACTCTTTTTGGGTTAAAGAAAGCTGACCTCGCAATCTCTGGACGTAATTAGCAAGCCCTTCTTCTCCCAATGGTCGCGTTGAATGTTCTGTTACAATCATCAAAATATATCTGAAAATATATTTGTTAATGATAAGTTAATATCTAAACCTTTATTTAAATAAATTGTAAAAAGCTCCTCTAAAGTAATGATGACTTTAGCAGCTTTAGCCACCAAGTTTTTAGAGCGTCCAGGACTAGCCAAAAGTACTCTGCGTTCATATCAGTCTACGATTATCCCCTTGCTCAAGGAATACGGTCGATGGTCAATAGAAATCATCGACAGACAAGTTTTGATGGAATATCTCAATCATTTAACTGATGTTTCCTATACGACCCACCACCGTCATCAAGCTGTAATCACGGCTTTGTTCAGTTTTGCTGTTGATATGGGATATCTCAAATCCAATCCGGTTGCGGGACTCACAAGACGTAAACCCAGTCGAGAACAAGGAGAACACGCTACAGATGAGGTTGTGCGTTACCTTACTCCATACCAATTAAGTATTCTGTATCGTGTCATCAAAAAAGATGTTCGTTTGTCTGCATTGGTGCGTTTGTTGCATACCAGTGGCGCTAGGATTGCTGAGGTACTAGCTCTAAATTTAGATGACATAGACCTCAAAGCTCAGAAATTTCAGGTTGTTGGGAAAGGCAACAAGCAACGGTGGTGTTTTTACAGTGAAGTAGCGAATCAAAGTCTAAATCACTACATTGAATATTATAGACATCCTAAGCATCCAGCCCTGTTTACTGCTCAACAGCCAAAGACTTTAGAAGTATCCCGCCTTTCTTACCGTATGGCGCATAAATCCTGGACTAAGCTCATTATAGATAGTCCTGAACTCCAAGAAATTCATATTCACGACCTACGGCACACTTTTGCTACAGAGCGAGTGGGATTAATGGGCATTGAAGAACTCAGGGCGCTCATGGGACATGAAAGCATTCAGACAACATTACGGTATCAAAAAGTAACGTCACAACGTGCAGAATTTGTGGCACAATTGGCGTTGAAAAACCTACCAAATTTTTCTGAATAATTTCAGCATATAACTGAGCAAGTGTGATAATAAAAAAATACTTTTGTCAAAACATACCATGCTTGGTGCAGGGAATACATACTACTCTGCACCAACAAAATAAGGGTAATCAGCCGCTCAAGGGTGAAGGGTAAAAAAAACAGTGGCTAAGATGCTTGCTGGACAAGGCTTTCACCCTTAGCGTACAATTTTCCCGTTTTGGCACGGTGATGCCCTGTTCACACACAAGTAAAAATCTATGCATTCGATTCAAAATAATAATGACTTTTCCCAGCAAGACTTGAGCTGCCGCGATTTGAGCAACCAAAACTTTAGCCACTATCTCTTCATAGGCACTAAGCTCAATGGTTGTAATTTGAGTCACTGTAATTTAAATGGTGCCAATCTAAAGGATACACAACTATGTGGTGCCAATTTAACAGACGCTAGTTTGTGCGGGGCTAAATTGCATAATGCAAAGCTCAATGGGGCTAATTTGTTTCAAGCGAATCTGGCTGGCGCAAATTTAACTGGCTCAGATTTACGGTGTTCTATCCTGAGAAAAGTCAAATTGAGCAACACTATATTGAGTGACGTGAAAGTGGAAAATGCAGTATTTGAAGGTTGTGATGGACTAACTGAAGATATGAAGTACGATCTGAAAAATCGAGGTGCAATTTTGAAAAATTCTGCATCTAAAGCCGAAAATATCAGATGGTGTGTTCAGTATGTAGCCGTACCAATTTTGGTTGCTCTCATCGGTGCCGGCATTTTACTAAAACCATACAATAAAACCCCTTTGTCTCCAAAGGCTACTAATCAAGAACTCTACAAATAAACAACTTCTCCACGATGGGTCAATGCATAAGATAAATAAGCAAAATTTATGGCTTTTCGTAATAAGCATTGAGCCAGTAGATTGTAAAAACCTGCAAGATACCCTCGGCTTGATTTTTCGTTGCAAATAAAGGCTTTTTTGAGTCTAGTGTAACAAATTTTCAAAAACATACAGGATTAGGGTTTCCAGACTATCTTGCAGGAAATTATATGGATCTCGGTTCAATACCGAAGTAAAAATTTTATTGCGAACGCTTGAAACGCGTCTATGAACTTGCGCCAGCTTCAGCTACAGCAGCGCCCACGTCTGGTTTGACCTCCTTCGCCTTCTTCTCAAAAAGCTGAATTCCTGCGTCAATCACTTCAAAGCCGTTTTCTGTTCGTTGGCCAAGCTTGCCCGAAACTGCCCCAGCCCACTAAGGATTTTGACTTGAAAAACCTAATTTACCACCCTGATTTCTCCGCCAAAAATTCCTGACCCTCACTCTCGCACAGTACGCCAAAAAGTAGGGCCAGTTTTTTTGAAAAAAAGTGATGATTGAAGTGAATTTCAAATCACTTGAATCAAAAATAACTACTAAATAACTACGTTTATACTACATAAGTGACTGTACAGTTCACTCTCTTCAACCCGTCAGCTTGATTTTTGTAGTCTAATGAGTGACAAAAAGTGACAATTCTCAGTTGTCACACTCTGGACATAGTGTACTTTGATACAAGAACTCCCATGTAGCAAAACACCCCCATTTATCCCCAAGATTACCCCAACGATACACAATTGACAGTGAAAGGATAGTCAAATGACAGTCGTTTTCGTGCCTACCCGTAAAAACCAACGACAGTCAAAGGACAGCCAATTGGGTCTAATTGGGGTAATTTGAGGGTAATTTGGGTGAAATGCTCCTGGTGGATTCTACCCCAAAAGTGGATTTAGGGCTTGCGTATAATGTATACCATACTCACTATGGTTTCATGCCCTGCGGGTGGCTGCGCCATCTCTCGCTGCGCTCATGACATGAAACCGCCGTTCGCTTGGAGGGGTTTTTTCGTACTACAACGCACTGCACTTGTAGCATAAATCTTTTATGTCGCCACTAACCATTCTCAGAATTGAGAAACTAAAAACATTCGGCAACGTTGCCGGCAGTGATGACCATGTTACCAGGAATAGAGAAACACCCAACGCAGATCCAACTAGAAAGAATGTCCGGTTGATTGGGGGAGAAGACGATCGCTCTTTAGAGGAGATAGTCAAGGAGAAAATCTCTACGCTCAAGCATCTACCCCGAAAGGACGCAGTGTTATGCACTGAAATGTTTCTCTCGGCATCACCTGAATATTTCCGCCCTGGTGATCCATCTCTTTCTGGGCAGTGGTCTGATGAGAGAATGCAGCAATGGGCGATCGCATCTCGTGACTGGCTGGCTCAAAACTATGGGTCAAAGTGCGTCAGGGCAGAACTCCACCTGGATGAAAGTACCCCACACATTCACGCCTACATCGTGCCATTGAACGATAAAACCGGGAGAGTCAGTCATGACGCGATGTTTGGCGGTAGAGGTGGGCAGGGAAGAATTAAGTTATCCAAACTCCAAGATAGTTATGCTGCTGCACTTGCTCCTTTGGGCATTGAACGCGGGGTCAAGGGCAGCAAAGCAACCCACACCAAAGTCAAAGAATATTACCAAGCGGTTAACAGTGAACCACTCACCGCAGTCATTACAAATAACCAATTAGCACCCACACCATTTGAATCAGCTAGGAGTTATGTAGCCAGGATTCAGTCTGATGAACACTTTCAAGCGATTAATCACCAACTGGCTGACCGCAAGTTCCTGATAGAGCGATTAGAACGGGCAGAACAACGGGCGAGGGATAGCGAGAAGGAACGCCAGCAATTAGAAAAACAGGTGCGAGCGCTAGAGTTAAAGACTCAACAGCTGCGTGACTTGCCCCTGGAGGATGTGGCTTGGGAGTTGGGGTTGCATCATGATCATGAGCGATGGAAGGGTCACGGACACATCATTAATATAGATGGCTCCAAGTTTTATGACTTTGCACCCGAACACTCCAAAGGCGGTGGCGGTGCGATTGATTTGGTGATGCACGTTAACTCTTGCAATTTCCGGCAGGCTCTTGTCTGGTTGCATGAGCGATTTGGGGAAGCTGGGGCAGAACGGGCAGCTCTAGCTCACGCCCTTAAGATGACTACTGAGATTATCCAGTCAGAACCTCGTCCCCAATTCCAGCTAAGAGTTGAGGATAAAGCCAATTGGCCAGGAGTAGAACATTACCTTACCCAGAAACGGGGCTTACCCCAAGATTTTGTGCAACTTCTACACAGCACTGGACTGGTTTATGCTGATGACCAACAAAACGCTGTCTTTGTGATGCGGAATCTAGACGGACAACCAAGCGGTGCATTCCTGCGCGGTACACGGGGAGAAGTCGGAGCGGCGGCTTCCACCGCTCTAAACTTCGGGGGAGAAAACAACAGTTTCAAGGGTTATGAGAAAGGGACTAAGCGGCGTGAGGGTTGGTTTCACTTCCACTTGGGTGGACAGCCTACTGATGCAGTCGAGAAATTGGTGCTTTTGAAGTCGCCCATTGATGCCATATCCTTTGCCATGCTGGAGTATCAGGTTCAAGGTGCGCCAAAGACTAGAACTCTCTTTCTGGCAGTAGATAACCCCAACAGCTTGCCTGTGGAGCGATTGCAGAACATTCCTCATGTCAGCGTGGCTTTTGACCCAGAGGGAGCTGGCGATGCAGCTGCACGGGCTGTATTGGAACTACTGCCACAGTCCAAAAGGCTAAAGCCCAAAGCCAAAGATTGGAATCAGCAGCTTCTTGATTATCAAAAGCAGTTATTTCAACAGCATCACCAACCAGAAGATGATTTGACTCTTTAAAAGCTGTTTTTGTAGTGCTGGCGTAGTTTTTTGGTAGTAATTTTTGATGGCTGTTTTTTTCTTTCTCGATTTGGACTCAAAAAATAAAGGAAAAACTTTTTTGCGTACTGTGCGAGAGTTTTGGTCAGGAATTTTTGCGGTATAAATCAGGGTCGCTTATGAGGCTTTTGGGGTACACATCCTTAGATTTACCGTTGGTTTACCTTATAAATACCTTGCATCTGCCATTGCGAAACCTTATTTTTGGCAGAATCACCAAATTTTTCAAAAATTCAATTTGGGGCAGCAGTAAATCCTTATTTCTGCCATTGGTATGCCATTGAAATGCCATTCATATTCCTTATATTTGCCTTGAAAGAGAAATCCTTGTAAATACCTTATAAATGCCATTGATTAGAGATATGGACAATCAGTAAGTTTTTGGTAGATTTGTTAATAATTTAACTTCCAGTTTCAAACCCTCCTGCTTTTTGCTTAATTGAGATGCGCTCAATACCTGCTGGCTAACGTTCGCGATCGCCGGACTCAGACCAATACTGCTACTATACTCCAAAGTTCCGGTGCATTCCGGTTGTTAGGCATCTTCATCGCCGACCGGGACAGCAATATCGAAATGAAGCACATCTTCGCGTACCCCAAGCTTTGTGTAGAGTGCAATCGCAGGGTCATCCCCGATGTCCGCCTGCACGAAAATAACATCATTGCAATGCGAGTATGTATTGGGAACTTCCTCAATACGTATAACTATTCCATTACTGAATCGGCACTCTAGTTTTGATGATTTTCGTATCGTCTTCCCCTCTGTCACGGTGGTTGACCTACTTAGGTAGGGGAACCGTGAAAAGAGGGCAAGTTTGTTGCCGCACCTGGGGGGTGCGTTTTTTCTCAAGAGAAAAAATGTCCGGACAGCAACATAGCTTGCTACTCACCAAAGGGTTTTTTGGGCTGCTCGAATCAACTGCTGGATGAATATGTGATGGATCTCTGAGGGATTTGTATTGGATCTCTCATCGCATAATCTTTGTCAATAGTCAAGCATTGTTGCAAATAAAAATTATACATAGAATACGTATGTCAGACAAATGGATCTTTATTGGATCAACATTGTCACTGTAATGAATCTGCAATGGCTCATTTGTGGAGCTGGCATGGATCAGTGATGGCACACTTTTCTAAATCGAATTTCTTAGCAGAAAAGTAACGACTTAATTAACAGCAGCGAAAAAAGAATAACCAACTGGATAAAATTTGCCTTCAACAAAATGGTCAGTAGAGTGATGTTCACAGCCAATATTTGCATTTAAGTTAAAAGCAGCTTTTATGGATAATCACAACCACAGTCAATGTCAAATCTGATAGTCAGTTTTGACCCTGGTGCTTCCTTGACCAAGATTGTTTACGAACTAGCAACTGAGTGATGAGTTTCCCGCAGAACTCCCAGCTGATTTGCAATCAGACTGCTGGACTATCAGGTTTGGTAAGTAGGGAGCGATTGTATTCCACGAATTAGCCCTAACGTGTAATAGGTGGCTCAAAGTTATTAAAAACTGCGACTTCGCAACAGCGATGCCCAGCATTGGCTCATGAAAGCCAAGCGCGTACATTTTTCCTTTTCTGGCACGGTAACGCCTCTATCAGCGAGTACTCATTAGTTTGGGAAGAGTTATCAATTCTTTTGACAACTCAAAGGAACTAAGTGGCGGGGACATCGCTTGTTTGCCTCCTACGAATTATTCAGGCTGATTTTGACAAATTCAAGTAGTAATTGGTAAACTTTTAAGAATTTGTATACTGTCAATGCCACATAGTAAGTAATGCGCCTATTTTCTACAAGAGGTTTGCCCAAGTCCCGTCTCTGGCGCAGGGCTGTCACCGCGCTAGTACTGGTAGGTGCGGTGACAGGTTTGATTGCCGCCGATCATACTCGCAAGAGCGATGCCTTGTGGCGCATCGTCCATGGGGCTTGCGTCCCCAACCAAGAAAAGCAAGGCAATCCCGCACCTTGCACCTTGGTTGATTTGAAACAGGGCTATGCCCTGTTGAAAGACCGGGTAGGAAAGACGCAATATCTGCTTCTACCAACTGCCCGGATTTCCGGCATTGAAAGCGCTAGCCTGCTGGCGAGGGATACCCCAAATTTGCACTATGAGAAAGGTGTCACTACTAGGGGTAAATAGGGGAGCATTGACAGGGGGATGTAATGGGTGTATTGATTGCTGTACAAGCATTTACAATTCCTCATCATTTTTTCTTCGTCGTGCCAGTCAGTGAAATTTTTATTACTACCGCTATAAAGATTATCTAATAGCAGGAGTAATATTTAAAAAACTACGCCCAGCCTCTTCAAGTCATCCAGGGTCTGGAGAAACTGAAATTGAGTAAACTTCGGTGGGCAGACAACTCAGTATAATCATCAGCAGTGAAGCCCTAACTTGAGGGCTACAGAAGTGTAAAACTCGCCGCATCGCCCTAGTACCAAAAACTTGGGCAACTTCTGCCACTGACTCTAACAGGTGATCTGGTAATGATTCTGATTCAGCAATCAACATCGGAAAGTATGTACGCGCTAACCACTTTTCATCGTCGTCTAAGTCAGCCAAATTTTTATTACTACCGCTATTAAGACTATCTAATAGCAGGAGTAATAATTTTTTAAAGTGCTGCCAGCCCCCCCATCTCTGGGTAAATCGGCTCACCCAAGCTTGGGAGATTTCAGCAATATTCGCGATCGCGGGTTGGGTAATTTTCTGTTTTGATTCCCAAAGCTGGGTTAGGGCATTGACTATAGCGTGTCCTGTCTGCTCACTGGCGTTACCCGCTTCTGGACAGAGTTGGAAAGCATCAACGTTTTCTAATTTCACTCCTGGTAATTCACGATCGAGGAATTTTATGTCATAGTCAGCGCAGAAGTAAAAGGTAAGCTCTTGGTTGGGGCGACGATGTGAACGTAATCGCCCAATCTCTTGTATAATTTCTGCATTGATTAGTTCAGTGAGATACTTTTGGAAAGTGCTGTTTTTATCTTCCAGGTTGACTGGTTCACCAGTCATCACCTGATATTGTGCTGCTAAAACACCGATGTTTTGATAGGGAATGCCAAAACTTGCGATCGCATCACACTCACTAAACCGATTAACACCACGCCCATCGACAAAGTGACCGTATTCTGTGCGGGCCTCGGCTTGGGTTGCAATCTGTTTCCAATCGATAATCCCAAGGGTGGGGCAGAGTTTTTTCAAGGTTTCTTTGAGGGCATTAACACGAGCGCTTAGTGGAAGGGAGCGATTTTTAGGCAGTTTACCCAGCCCAGTGACGTTGACCACTTTTAAATTGTCGTAGTCTGGGCGCTGTTGCTCAATGACTAACACAGGATCATCGATGCCCAGTTTCAATTTCAACTTGTGAGATTTGAAAGTGGCATCAAGGTAAATATTAAATTTGGCAGAATTAGCCAATTCAGTATGTTTGGGGTTTCGGCGGTAAATGCTGAGTACACCCCATTGAGATTGGAAACTACCATCACCCTTCCAAGCTTCAAGAAAATCAGGCAACCAGTAATTAGGCAAGTCAAGAAACTCCCTACCTGCCGTTCGTGCGCTGTCTTTAACTACCTTTTTGGCAGCATAACGAGCCGCAGCACTTTTTTTGAGTTGTTTATCTTGGGTAACATCAATAGAGTCTAAGTCTTCTAAGAAAGTTAAATCAGGTTCTGAGGCTTGCCGAATGGCTTCGATATCTAAGCCTGTGGGGAATTCGGGCAGCAGCGCTCGGATGCTGGCATCATCAAAGCCGTAGCGGTCATTCGGCAAAAGGTGTTGAGTAAACAGTTGGTGTAAAACTAAAAGTGCAGGTTGCAGCTGTGATAGAAGATTTGGTTCTAACAGTAGCAGTTTGCCGACAGTAGTTTCAAAATCGCTTCGGTTCACATCAACCGAGCGCACGGGCTTGATGAGTGTGCCAGCTTCTTCCCATAAACGCCCAACAGTGAAAGTTTGGTCAGCAGCGTTAGTTAACGTAACTGGTGTAGAGTCTGGGTGCGCTCTGAGTTCGGAATAATTTTGAATTGCTGTACGTTTTTGAAAGCGGAAGCCAAAACCGTCCCCGTTAGCGAAACGGCACTGATTTTTAAGGGAACAACCGCCACAGATGGGGCTGATGCCGCTCTCTTCAAAATCAAGGCTGCTAAAATTCTTGCTGCGGAAGGCGTTAAATAAGTAAGTTCTGTGACAATTGCCATCAGTGTCGGCAGTCTCACCCGCTTTAGTCCACAGTTTAAAGTCCTCACCTGTAGGAGTTTTGCGGGTGGGATCTAGTTTAAAGCCGTTGTGACGCACTGGTAAGTCAATAAAATTCGTCTCAATGGGCAGTGTGGATGGGTTTCTGTGGTTGGCATCCTGGTAAATTAGTTTATCAACGCCGAATAGCCCCGCCGTCAATTGCCCCGCGTTGTAAGACTTGCCGAGTCCTGGGTGGGAATTATCTAAAATTTGCGTCCAGCCCTTGGATATGGCCTCTACCCATGCGGCAATGTGTTCATCCGGCTGGCAGGAAATAGAGATATCCCCTGTAATTTCGTTTCGGAACGGGATATTGCCCCTTTCGTAGATAATTACATTGGGCGCGTTCGTGTTAATTTCGGGTTCGGGCGGCTGTGATGGGGGCGCTTTAAATCCTTTAAATATCGAAGCAAATGGCGCGATGGGCTGCGCCCCAGCATAGCTGATCGCTTGCTTTAATAAATTTTGAAAGCTGCTCAAGTCCTCTTTGACTCGCCCTAGTTCCCACTGTTCACGGTTAATTAGTCCTTGGTCGCGTTCGTTATATTCATACTGCCGTTGCGGAAAGCGAAAGCCATACTGTTTGGCAATGTGAAACAGTGTGCCTAGAGTAATTCCCCCACGTCTAAAACTGCGAATCTTGGCGTGGATGTTCCAAGTATCGCCTTTGATACTGGGCGACCACTGTTCGGCTATAATTTCCGCTTCTGATGCCCCATAATGGTTAACCAGTGCCATTAGCACTTGACGGCATTCGTCGTAGTTACCGCTTCCTGGGGTGCGTGGTGGGATGAATGAAAGCGCGTTCTGGATTAGCTGGTCAATATCCCAGCCTTCAGTGAGGGAAATCTCACGCCACTCTTTACGCCGTGACTCAATTTCTTGAATTCTTAGCTGATACTCAATACGCTCCTGTTGCGCGATCTTTAGAGCTTCACTTATCCATTCTGCTGGTAAAGTGGCTTCAGGGTTGACCAGGGGGAATTCTGCCTCTGTGTTGCCGTAGAAAACACGACTTGCATCTTTACAAGCTGGGTCATGGGGCAACTGCTGCATCAGGAAGCGCGTACAAGCTTCTACAGTATCAGCACCTTGGACATATTCGGGGAGAAGGAAAACCAACCGGAATTTATGCCAGTCTGGTTTATGACTGGCAGTTGTGTAAATTAAAGCACAGTGTTTTTTAATGAAGGGATGGGCTAGTGCGGATTCAATGGTTAATTGGCGATCGTAAACTTTGATAGAATTTCCATTCTCGTCCTTGATCGGTTTGCCGTCAAGATCACGGGCGACATCGGAATTATCAATGTCGAGGAGCAACCATTGAGAACCGATGATATTGGACTTGCTTCGCCATTTACCATCCAACAAGCCAGCACAGATGGCGTGACCTGCTTTAATGTGGTGCTGGACATCGGCTAGAGTTCCTTCTACGTCGATGAAGTTGGCGGCCAGCTTCTTAAAATCCCAGTTTTTGTTTGTGCCGGTGGCGTTAAACGCGAACTTGATTTTGCTACGCTCAATTGACTCAAGTTCTATCTCCGGGGCAAATCCAGCTTGTTTAGCATCTGCTGATTGCCTCGATACTGAGTTCTGAAATTGTTGTAATGGTGACATGAGAGCTATTCCTCCTGAAGTGTTTTGGAGGAATTGGAGCTATCCCGAAAGTAATCTTCTAATACAAACGTTCAGAAATGTAAAAACAGAAAAATCCTAAACTGCTCTTTCTGTCTGGGTTGCTGGTGTTACAATGGCTTAACACCTTGAAAGGTTTGATAAGATTACTATTAGGGACATTAATTAGGCGGCAAACCCAATTCCCCAATTCCAAGTGAATAAAAATCAGAAAACCTCGGTATCCCAACGGGACACGGGGTTTTCACCTTTTAGCCTATTTGTACTTGGCTAACCAAGCCCTGACAAACTCGGTTACTTCCTCCTCTTGAATAACAAAGGCAGTACCTTTTCTCCTGAGAGCCAGAATTTTCATACTTCCCACCTCCGAATAAAGATGTTCATTGTGATTATGAGCCGCCTTGGTAGGAGGCCATAAGACCAAAACTTTTGCTGTGGGAGTCTTTTGAGCTTCACGGGAAGACATCAAAAACTTATCTCTGTTCTTGTTGAGCCACTTCTCGTAATCTGCCAACTCCACAAGTGGGCAGGGTTGCCACAGTTTTAGTCCATTTTTGTCTTTGCGCTTGACTTGTAAAACCTCTCTAGCTTCGTTGTAGACAATTTCTCTATCTCCTTTTGACCGAATGGAGATAAACAGGTGAGTTGTTCGTGGAAATCTAATAAACAAGTCGATAGGGTTGTTGTCTTCTACCGGAAGTACCGGGAAGACTTGTACATCTAGGCTTTTAAACTCATCAAAAAGTAAGGTTCCTAATTTTTCCAACCGCGCAAGTTTTTGAGTTACTACCAACGGCTTGTAAGCCAATCCAAAAAGTAGCCAACCCAACGGATGTATCCCACCACCTGTAGCCAGCGCAGCACCACCAGCCGCTAGAGCAAGAGTGGACGCATAATCTTTCGCCTCCCTAATTTTTTCAAACGCCGCTTCGTTGTGCAGTGGGAGTTGAAAATCGCTTGGTAGGTCTTTCACTGTTAACATTTGCGACATCAAAAAATAATGATGTGAAATAGTACTAGCTGCTCGATTTTGCCTTACGGGGCTAACGTGCCTATGAGTTTACGCCTCGTAGTTCACGCTACATCTTTCACTGTAAAACCTTTGCTACACCACTGAACTAGCAGCCATCTATCAGATTCTTTATCTAAAGCTGGCTTTAGTCGAAAAGCAAAAAAATCTGACCAAGCCTCTATACCGTGTTTTGTAACGAATTGTTTTTCAACTTCTTTAAAACGTTCCCAGTTACGATCCGCGATCGCGGTCAGCATTGGGATTAATTCGCTTACTGGTATCTGAGTAGTTGTTTCACTCATCTGGGTGTTCCTCAAAAATACAAATTATTGGTAAAGGTTCTATCTTGGTATCAACAACTTTAACTAATCGTATCCCTCTTTTTCTGCCTATCCTTTTGCAGTTTTGCTCTGAAGCGGCAGGCAGCCAATATCTAGTCTCAGCTAGTGGGTCAAATCTCCCCTCAACACGCTCTATACCGTCGTTTGGCTGATTTCCTTCGGTCAAATTACCTCCTTATTTTGTTTTTTGTACGCGATCGCTGACTTCTTCTGGTGGAATCCACTCGATTAACTCACTAGGCTGAACGCGATAAGTGTCACAAATTTTGTTCATCGCGGTTACGTGTGGTACTTGCCAGGGATTGTCATACAAAGCGTAAACTGTGGTTGCAGATAGCCCTGTATCTTTTCTGAACTGATAACGGGTAATGCCCCTATCATCAACAAACTGCTTGATTTTATTCTTAACTGGCATCAATAACAAGTAACTGATATTAACAGCTAATTTTGTTGCAGTTTATCAGCATTTGAAAGATACCATTCGGTTGATAGCTAGCTTTACTTGACATTATCATTTGATTGATATTATTATATTAGTGTCAAGGTTATCGATACGTCAATAACTTAAGGCAGACGCAAGTAAGACCAAGCGCAAAACGCACTTGGCGAGTTCCTTTCGAGGGTTGTAAGGCTTGCAAGCGCTGTTTTGAGAGTATTCAACTATTCACAGCAATATCTGCATTGCGTCCGCTCTATATCTGCGGTCGCGGTAATTGTGCGTGTCTGCATTAGGACAGAGGATTTATGCATATCAATTTACGCAATTTAGAAGCAATCAACGAACTACCTCTTGAGAAAGTAATGCTTAATCAAAATCAATTACGACGGTTAGAAGCAATAGATCGCTGGCTCAGAGAAATCCGAGATTCAGAGGAATTCAGACAACTGGAATACTCCCCAGATGTGATGTTAGGCGATGCAATCCAAGCAGTAGGCGAACTAATTGATTTTCACGTTCCTTATGATTCCAAGCCCTTGAATTTTACTGATGAAGAGTGGCATTCATATCTAGAACAAAAGCCAGTAATGCACATTCGCCGCATCATTCCTTGGCGTAAAAAGATTAACTCATTCATTCAAGGTGCAGCGTCAGAAATAGCAATTCTGAGCTTACTAACAACAGGTTTTATGGCAGTTGGTACTATCTTTTGTCACGGCGTTGACCGCATTGAAGAAAGTAGAGGCGAGGAATATCAACCCACATGGATTTACAACGCCAAGATTTTTGAAGGAAGCGCGATCGCATCTATCGCCGTCTTCCTGGGTGCAAGCTTGACCGGCGCGTGTGCAGCCGCAGATAAAAATGATGACTGATAAACAGCTTGTAGGATGCGTTACGCTATTGAGCCAGAGCAAAACTTACTGGATTAATGGAACGCTGTACAGATATTTAACCAGTAGTGACAGTATCAAACACACACAGTATTATTTCCGTCCTTTACCGCGTCAGTCTAAAAGTGCTGACTTAAAGCTCAATCGTGACAAGGTGCTAAGGCGTTGCTACGAAGTGCCGAGCTTATATAAACAGCACACAGCAGAGATAACTAGGAACTCAATACAGCTGAGTTTGTTCTAAATCGGAGCGAGAAATTTTTCCCATACATGACTGCTCTAACTAGGCTGACTGGGGCGTATTCGTGGGGGTAAACGAGAAAGTGTCAGTATGTCTTGAAAGCTGACAAACCTTGTTATTACGTGGTTATAGGCGATGAAAACAAGACTCTCACATTTGTCTAAAGTCCTAAATCCAAGGTTATTGATAGTCGTCAGACTCAGGACTATATCAAATAACTCGAATCAGACTCAGGGCTATATCAAATACCTTGGCATAACCGGATGTCTAGTTAATTTTTGACCAACTTAAATAATAATACGGAGGTAATGTGACAACAAAAGTGTATTCAGCTAAGTATCGCCACCTGAAACAGATTTATCAGCACGAGATGGGTAAAGAAATTTCAGATATTACTTGGTATCGAGTAGTAGCTTTTCTCAAACAGCGTTTTAGCTTAGATGTGGAATCAGCGAACGCCCAAAAAATAGTTGAGACATTTGCAGGAATTCGGCGGCGTTACGGTGCGCTAACTCCTGCTAGCAAAGGATTTAATGAGCGCTGGCAAGTTTTCAAGCACTTCTATGAGTTAGACGCTAGCTACAACGGCAAGAGTTTTTTAGTTGCGCTGGCAGACTATTTAAAAATCAATCTTGACGATGTACCACGCAGCACTCGTTACTACTGGTTTGAGAAAGCCGGACTATCTTTCAGCGCTGAAAATATTTACCACTGCAAAGATTTAGCCCTTGTCGCGTTTATTGCTGCTAAATGGGCAATCAACAGACGAACGCAACCGATGAAATCCGCAACCATCGAAGTTTTAGCACTAGTCAAATAAGGAGCAATCATCATGTCTGACAAATTTACTAACAATGTCCGCGCTCGTTTGTACAAACAGGGTTATCAAGGATTTACCAAGGACGATTACACAACAGCAGCGATCGCTGTCGAGTGCGATGACCTTGATAATCCCACCAAAGAGCAATTGAGCCAAGCCGTTGACTATCTCAAAGTCAAATCAACAAGCCAATTATCTGTAGTTGATGAACCCGTTGAAGAAACGTTTCTAGTAGGGTCAGAAGATGCACAGCCTGACCCTGAGACTGATAACAGTCAGCTTACAATTGCCGAACCAGAGATTAATAGCATCACTGTAACTAGTGAGGATAAGCGTCAAATTGTAACAGCCCAATCATCGGCGCTGGGGTTTGAATTAACCGAACAAGAAACATTAAGTATCGCTGAAAATGTTGACGACACCTTTACCGACTACAGCCAATTCATCAGTACTGTAACGGCTGCAATCAAGAGCTACGTTGATCAGAAATTTGATGTCATTGAGCAATCATTTGAGACTAACGCCCAAGACTTGCGAGAACACGTTAGCAACAGGGCTTCTAGATTAAACCAAAAGGTTAATAACTTCTCAGGAGACATGAAAGCGGATATGGGAGTCATCCGCCAAAACATTAAAAGCACCCAATTCTCAATTCTCGCAAGGCTCAAGGCGGCTCAATAGCGATAACTTGACGCTGCTTGAGTGCTTGGGTATTCGGTGGATGAGAATGAGCTACTTCTCAAGAATTGCTGTTAGTTTAACTGCACTCGCTGCTGTGATTTTACCCTTGTATAGCTGGGTATATCTGCCAATGCTAGAGCAATCAAGCTATCAGCAATATCTCAAACGAAAATCAACTATTGAGCAATATGTAAGGCGAATGGAGTATCACTGCAACCAAATATTTACCCCATCAAAGGAATATCGCTGTGAAAAGTTCAATGAAGCTAAAGAATCTGGTAACTTCCAAATCACGCCACCTAGAACGCCAATTAAAAACTAAATTCAATGCCTCTACTAACTTAGTAGTTAGAGCGCTAACAGGTGATAAATCAGCCCTGAAGCTGATAGGGCAAATGGGTAATGACGGGGCGAAGATTAGTGAATTTGCCCCACAGGTGAGAGAGCAGATGCTAGCTGCTATTAAGGGGACTGAAGACTTAAACGTAGTCCTAAGTGACATCTACAAACAAGCTGGTGTAAGCGGCGAGAAGATTGAAAGAGCAGTGCAATCAGCGATTTTAGCTGATACTCATTTAGCTAACATCCTAGAAGAAATGAAGCTTGATTTTGCTTCATCCAAGGAGAAAGAAGCGTTGCGCCATCAACAAGCAATAGACCATCTATTGCTCAAGTCATGGGTGGACAAACACATGATGCAAGTTGATGGCGAATATAAGATGTTGCAGGCAGAATTGCAGACAGACATTAGACAACAAACAATTGACCTGCAACACGATAGAGAACTGGGCAAGTATTACTTAGAAATGGGTGATAACGCTCGTGATGATTTCAAGCCTAAAAAACAATATGCAGGGCGCTCAATTGTACAAAAAATTAAGGATGCCCTACTAGGTTTCTAACCAAAACTAGGGGTAGGGTGTCGGGATTCAAGAGAGAACTGGCTTTTTGTACACCCTTCCTGGAACCCATAAGGGTACAGAGTAAACACGCTCTTTTCCCTACACCCTAAACCTGCAACCCCACACCCTTCTTAGTTGATATGACATACGAGATTGAAGAGTCACAAGACGAAGTAGTAAGCGAAATTGCCCCAGATACGCCGTTACCAAAAGACTTGATATCACATTTAGAGTCGCGTAAGCAGCACCGCAAAGACGTTATCAATACAACTGAAAAATTGACGAGATTCTTTGTCGGTTGGTCGCTAAATTCTACGGGATTCTTTATAGCTAAATATCTCTTAATAACTGGCGGTGGTGTTAATCTCTGGCTGGCAATTTCGCTCTCGTTTTCTATATGCAGCGTTGGCTCTCTCGCTGGGCTAACGGGCTTGAGAGTTAATTACAACACTGACGGATTAGAGGTAGATAATATGCAAAACGTTTTCAAAACTGCTGGGGGGTTGGTGTTTGCAGGTGTCACAACTTGGTTAGCAGTCAAAGACTATCAATATTTTGAGAATCTGACTAAAGAAACAGTGTCCCAGATTAGCCAAGACATCCAAACCATTGAAAAACAGAATCCACAATCAGACCCTTGGTTAAGTATTGCAGTCGCGTTGGCTTTATTCATTGGCTCTATTGCAATTATTTTTAAGGGGCGGGAATGAAACAGGGTGTTTTCGAGTTAGCGCTGGCTGGTGTGTGTGGTGTAGCCGCAGTCATCGGGCTAGCAACATCGCAAACACGTCAGCCCTACGACCTGACACAAATTCAATTTTGCCCAAGGTCAGCAAACGGTGTACACAGTCAAATAGCTTTGGACAAGCGTTTTTGCAACCAGCCGCGTTTTGTCCTTACTGAAGAATGGCAGCGCTACGGATTGTATGGCAGCATCATTCCCTACAAGGGCGATGCTATTCAATGGGTGCGTGATTTGCCCACAGATAACCCTAATCAGTTGTTAGGATATGGGATTGCAGTTATTGGGCTATGGGGTGTCGTGGGTTGCTTGCTCGTGCGTTCGCAACGCCTCAAGCGCACGGATTATGAATTGGGCGAACTCGAAAAGACTGGCGACTATGCAACTTGGCAGCAAAACAGATACAGACGTGAAATTAAGCAGCATTCAACCCAGCTTTACACTGAACGCTTAAAAGATGGATTAACTGACCTAGACGTTCATTCTCGTAAAGAATTGGGGCTAACCGATGAGGAAAACGAACGCGCTAAGGCTCGAATTCAGCTAGAGGATTTCATGAAAGCCCGTGCTGTTAATCATTCTGTGATGGATAAAACCATTGCTGAGAATCTGCGGGATAAAGCCAAGGCTGAACAAGAACGCGGCAAGATTGAGGGCAAAACCAAGAGCGCGATCGCAGACAGTGACAATCAGCAATCTGTTGATCAGCAACGGGCAAACGAACTCCAAGAAGCGCTCAAAGGCCATGAGGATGGATGGTTGTGGAAGATTATCGACAACCTAACCCCCCTGTGGTTAATCGGTCGTCAGGGGTCAGGTAAAACTTACACGAGCGCGGCTATAGCCCTTGTTAGAAAGCATTGCTTAGGGATTCCCATCTACTACTTAATTGACCGCCATGCAACTGGGGACAACTCCAAAGCATGGCGATATCTTGATACTTCATTCATTGCAGAGTCAGAGACAGAGATAGGCACTGCGCTTGATGCTCTGTGTGAGCATTGGCTATTAAGAATTAAGGGTAAAAATGACCTAGAGCAACCCGCGACTATCACGCCAGAACAAGTGCTTATTGATGAGTACACCAACCTGAAATCATTGATTGGTGAACCCGCAGAAAAGTTTTACAAACTGCATCTGACAGACACCAGGAAGGCAAAAGTTTATGTTACTGGTATTACCCATAATGACACGAATTCAAGCTATCCCGAAGGTACGCAAGCCATGAGGGAGGCAGGTACAATCCTCATTCAAAAATTCTCAGCTAACGGTAAAACCCCACTGTCTAGAGTCAAGATTGTTCGTGGCTTGCTTGATGACAATGGCGAGGAATTAAAGGATACAGAACGCACACTACCAAGCTGGTTTAACCCAGAGTCCATTTACAACCATTTCAACGGTAAGCCGATTTATTTTGATGCGTAAATTTATGCTTTTGCTGCTCACTTCACACAATGGAGATTTTGGGAAAATCCAAAGGATTATCAAAGCTTCAGGATTCATCACTGCTGCAATCAATCGAAATTATCTCTAATCAAACAGAAGGGCAGAACGAATAGGACTAGACAAAATCCTTACACAGCAATGGACAGAGGTGACATATTTCCAGACAGACACACTTCAGCAGACAGAATGCCCCAGGTGATTCACCGAGGGCTTGATTATTAGATCAATATTTACAGCTAAACAAACTTGCGCTTGAAAGGCTGAGGATTCAAAATTTACAATTAAAAGGTGAACAATATCGATACACCGAGGGGGAGGCTTAAGGTTTAGGGCAGGATTTAGGGCGTAGAGAAAAATCCAGTTCTCTCATTTCATAATTGGTGTTATTTTGATAACATCAGCAGTAGGTTCTCAACAAATCCCTAAAAATGAGGAATTTTGTAGATTAATCCTATATTTCAGCTTTTCAGTTCTTATTTCTAGCCTTGGTTATGCCAAACGATTTATTGAAAATCTCTGGTTGTGATAATTTATCCCGTATTGGCGATGTAATTTTTGTTCATGGGTTAGGTGGCAACCCTCGCGGTACTTGGCATCCTCAAGGCAAAGGCAACGATGACAATTTTTGGCCTTCCTGGCTGGGATCTGATTTCCCAGATTTAGGTATTTGGTCGTTGGGCTATGACGTAGAACCTTTTAAGTGGAAAGGTTCTACTATGCCCCTTGTAGATCGTGCCACCAATTCGTTAGCTATTCTTGATAGCTATGACATTGGCTCACGCCCCCTGCTGTTTATCACTCATAGTATGGGTGGTCTCTTGGTTAAACAAATGCTTCGCCATGCTCTCGATTTTGGCGATCCTAAATGGAAAAAGATTGTAGAACAAACTAAAGGTATTGTCTTTTTATCCACTCCCCATTCTGGTTCTGACCTCGCTAATTGGGTCAAATATATCGGCGGTTTTCTTCTTCCTTCCATCAGTGTTGAGGAGTTAGAGGCTCACCATGCACGCTTACGTGAACTCAATAATGTTTATCGTAATCATGATATTCTTAGTCAAATTAGTATAGAAGTTTACTGTGAAAAATTAAAAACCAGTGGGATTATGGTTGTTAATGAAACTAGTGCAGATCCTGGTATTAAAAATGTTATTCCTATTCCAGTAGACTGCGACCATCTTTCTATCTGTCGCCCCAATTCATCTGATGATCTCATCTATCGCCGTGTTAAACGTTTTATTACGGAGCGTTTAAATAAATACCTGTTTCTCCCTCCTCTTTCTCTTAAACAAAATGACTCTGAGCTTGTGCCTTTAAATAATCCACAGGCATCTAATTTCTATAATGGTGAAGTCGAAAACCCTCAGTAGCCCCTCTGAATTCCAATGGTACAGATTCAGAGGGGCGTACTATCAAAGAATTGCGTAAATTGAGCAATATAGC
Organism: Nostoc sp. KVJ3; assembly: GCF_026127265.1. Lineage (GTDB taxonomy): Bacteria > Cyanobacteriota > Cyanobacteriia > Cyanobacteriales > Nostocaceae > Nostoc. Next base: position 36,390 of record NZ_WWFG01000013.1, on the reverse strand, counting down.
AGATTTACCGCTCAACATAAAAAATAATAATGAAATTAATTCTTATGTTAGATATATTGAATATTTAAGAAGAAACCCAGGAATACTTAGAGAATGGCTGCGAAATTATTACCGGGACATGGAAGATTTCAAAAATCTCTGCCAAAATTTGACATGTATCGGTGTTGATTATGATTCACTTGAAGGTATGGGTTTGGGTAAGGCTCGTGCTTTGGCGGGTTATCTAGCTGGTCGCGATTCGAGACTCAAAAGACTATTTGAACACTTAAAAAATAATGATTCTGAAAGCTTGGAAGGTCTTATAAAAGAAATTTCACGCAACTCATATGTAGAATGATTTAACAGACTATCCCATTAGCAGCTTGATACCTTGCTACAGTTTCCCATAATAACTTCCAATGAGCAATCAGTTGTTTCTGTCTCATACACAAGAGTCATGTTATGGTTGCTCTTAATTTTTATATTAATCAATATAAAAAATATGAAAATACTATCAACGTATGATAGAATTGCTAGCCACGATTAAAATTTAGTTGCAATAGTAATGAGGTTATAGTGATAAATATTCTGTTTGATGAGTCTCATGCAGAACTGCTGCTGAAATCGGTGCCAGACAATGAAAATAAAGTAAAAAGATATTCTTATAAAGAATTACTAACTAATTTAAAAAATTTAGGGTTTAATGTAAATATTTACCCAGCAAGGGGGAAATTTTTTAAAAAAGCACTTCCTTATTATGATGTTTTAGTATTAGCTGCACCTACCCAGGGGTTTACTGAAGAGGAGTTAGATGCAATTAATGACTTTGTATCTCAGGGAAAATCATTGCTAATTGCTCATAGTCACGAGTCACTTAAAATACAAAATAGACAAAATAGCAAAAGTATTAATAGGCTTTTAGAACCATTCGGGCTAATAATTAAGGAGATGTTAAATCATCCGCAGAAGACAGTCTTTAATTTTGAAAGCCATTATATCAGTACAGGTATTAGTAATTTAGAAATCAATAGACCAGCGTATATAAAAATATTAAATGAATCACCATATATTATTGCTAAACTTCCTGATACTTACCAACCTTTTTTAGCATCTGTTGAGTATAATTATACTCGCATAGTAGTTATTGGAGATTGTGTTTTTTTCTCTGATAATGATATTAATAAATCTGATAATAGACAGCTAATGTTAAATATTTTTAACTGGCTGACGCGGAATAATTTAATAGATTGTTATGAGGCTAAAGTTCCTTCTAGAGTTTTATATAAGCAGAAAACACAATTTTCTCTTAAGCTGCGTAATTCACATCGAACAAGGCTTGATTATATTGAGTGTTATTTAGAGTCTGATAATGGAGCCTTGATTGATGAATCAGTTAAAAATATACGCTCTATTCCTCCCAATGAAGATTTTTTTTTACAATGGGATATTTGCCCTCAAAGACTTGGTTATCATAAGTTAAATTTAACAATCGATTTTCTGCAATATCAAAACAAAAAGACTATTTTTTTTGATTCAGTTTCGAGTTTTAATTGTCTTCCAGATGCCGAGATAGATTTAGTTATCTTCAACCAAAATAGGGAATTATCTGAAACTTTTGAAGTCGAAACAGGAGCTTCATTTGAAGTTCAAGCTTTGATTAGACGTGCAATTATTGCCAAGGATAGTCAAAAATTACCATTGCAGTTAGCTCTAAATCCACCTTTGCCTCATGTCAAAGTTGAAAATGAAGATACAAATGAAAAGTATAACTGGCAATTACAAGCATTAGATGAAGGAGATTGGCAAATAGAAGTAGCACTAGCTGAAACTGGACAATCCATTTCTCGTCTGATTCATATTCGTCCTTCAATTCAAGAAAGCATTAACAAAATTACTCGAACAATTGTTACTCCTCTTATGAGAGAGATTCATGAGAAATTAGCACATATTAGGCAAGAGTTTGATGCAGAAACTATCCAGAATATTTCTTTTCGTTTGTTAACTGCTGAACAGTATATACAAATACTTTACCCGCCAGAAAATGCAGATGATCCCTTAGAAGTCGTTCAGGCATCTCGACAAGAAATTCACAGATATGAACCTTTAATTAAAAAGTTATTAAATTGGGTTTTTCCTACTTATTCTCCTCAACTTGGATGCTGTATTCCTTATGATGAAAAATTAGCAGAACATTTAACTAGGAAACATCCAGATTATGAAGATAATTTTGCTAACAATTTTTTGTATACTCCAGAGTGTAATGAACAAGATAAAAATTTAAAGAAACAGTATATTGCTGCTTTAATTATACATGAAAAGTATGGTCATGGTTTTTTCTTTAATCAAACACAGCTTGGAAAACAAATAGCTATTCTTTATCGTCATGGCTTACTTCGTAGCATAGATACAGTTTACTTAAAATATCCTTATCCCCGTTTGATATATGAAAAATATCAAGTTGCTATTGAAGCAATTAATGATAGTGCTATTAGAGTTAATGAAGGTTTTTCCGCATGGATTGAATTAGCATTACTACCACAACTTTCCGGCTCTACAGGTCACATTGTTTATCAGCGTAAGGACTTTCTCTTTAACCGTGACGACTTTTTAGAAGTTTTATCTAATTCTGGGAAAAGTGAGTATTTTAAGAAGTTCAAGCCCTTTCGTCCTTCAACTTACGAAGAAGGATATGACTATTTCAATCTAATCCAAGGGTATTTTGGTAAAAGTTGTGGGTCAAAATGTGCAGTACAGGCTATGCTTAAAGCTACTGATATCAATCTTGGTATCATTGAAAACGACAATCAAGTAAAAATTGGATTAGAAGCAAAAGAATTAGAGTATGCCTTACTAGAGTCCGAGAAAGATGATGCTAGAGCGGATAGACGTTTAAGGCGAATCCATGCTGTTCTACGTAAACATCGTGAAAAAATTAGAACGGAGCAAAAGCGTTTGCAGTGTCATCGAAATTGTCTCCATCCCGAATGTCCTGTCAATGCAGTTATCTACAAAGAGTTGGGATGGTAAAGGTATAAGTAGGTCGGCGTAAATATTTGTAGTTGGGATAAGGCAGGAGGGAAGAGAGTTATAGGCTAGTTAAATTTTCTTCACATAGTTTGATTTTTTCCCACCGACTTACTTATGGACATTGAAAGTCTGCACACTATTCAGCTTAGTCTGAGACTACGGTTAAAATTTAAAGTATAATTTAGTTACTTATAAAGGTCATATTGAGATAATAACCTTACAGTTATGATTAGAGATCCACGTCAGCCATTAGATGATGAACCTTCAGATGACGAAGATACTATATCCCTTGGTCGTTTTGGAACCTCAAAAAGTTTTGGACAAAAACCCAAACGTCGTAAGGGTAAACTAAATGATGAATATTTTCAAAGCTTGAGTCCACAAGAACAAGAGGAATTTATAAATTTATATGATAGTCTAATCGATCCTGATAAAAATGAAGGTTGATTAATTTTTTTAATTATTTAATAACTGTAGAAAGGATGTCGTGTTGGAAAATTTTGAGAAAATTGGTACAATCGACCTTAATAATTTACATAACTTTGCTATTAAAATTGCTGAAAATGGAGATTTGTTACTAGTTAAATTTCAGCCTACATTGGTTGAAAATCAACAGAAAGCTTTGTCTTCAAAAATTACAAAACAACCTATTATTAAACAAGATTATCAAAAATATATCAATCTTTTAAAAGACAATCCCAGCATATTGCGAAATTGGTTAAACTTATACAATTCCCCTGGAGACTTTGAAGATATTTGTCAAGATTTAGCAATTGCTGATGTTTCTTATGAGTCTCTTAGAGGTGAAACTCAAAAGGATAAAATGCGTTATTTGGCAAAACACTTAGCTGCTAAAGAAGGAAGACTTCAAAAACTAATTAAATATTTAACAAGCAAAAAAGATCCAGAAGAATGGAAATATCTTTGTGATTTAATTCAACAGCAATGTGAGTTGAACCTGTGAACATGAGCATTTTTTAAACTATACGGTTAGAGATGCCCTTTATCTCAGCTAATCTTGCTGGTTTTTGGTCATATCTTAGCTCAATACCGTTAAGGGCTAGACCGTGGTCGGGTATGCTTTACTCATGTTGCTCTTTCAGTGCTGTCTACTATCTATTCGGGGTAAACCTAGCGAGCCTGTTACCAGGGGCAAGTAGTACAAAATCTGAGTTTGTAGTATGAAAGAATATGGCTAAAACCCTTATTCTTTCGTTCCACCTTGTGGTGACTTTGGGCAGATGAGCGCGAACTATGTCTAGACAATTCGATAGACACTAATAACTGAAAAGGATATACAGAAATACTTTCAGGCTATCTTGCCCCTGGTGTCAGCTTGGCTATATCTACGCCGGATTGTACCGGGGGCTTTATTATTAGCGCTCACCCTTAGACAATTCCCTAATAAATGCGTCAATCGCTTTACTCGCGGCCGACTGCCGACCCATCTTTAGTCTGCCGACGGTGCGTGAGCGAATTTTCTCATAGTCTGGCGAAACTTCCTGCCCAAGAGATTCACCCTCTGCTCTCAGGCTGCGAATTCCCCCAGACGCTCGTCTACCTCTTGCCGAAAAGAGGTGATCGCCGCAGACACTTCCTGTCTCACCATCTCCCTAATGTCTACGCCACAAGACGGTCAGTTTTGCCTATTAATTACGATATAGGTCGGCTCTGTTACGGAATAAAGTCCAGTTGTTCTTAGCTCTAAAAAGTCCATCCCTTTATCAAACATAATTTTGTATCTCTGACCATTTGAGGTGTGGACTTCCATTTCGCGTGCATGAGGGAAGTAAGAGCGTTGATGCCAGGGTTGAACACTCACATTTGTGGAAACTCCCATGCTTTTAATTTCAGTAAGTTCTGCTTCCAAATTAGCCTTTCTCTTGGATGCTGACTCTCCTTTTGAATCTTCTAAAACCCAAATTGTGACAGAGAAATTCGCATTGAGTTCATCGCTTTGCAAGAGATGAGCAAGAATTTTGGCTCCTTTCTCATTCAGGTAGCGATCGCGATAAACTATCTTCACACTCCCACTTCCCGACAAAACACGGTCTATTCCGAGTCTTTGTCGCAGTTGCTGTACAGTTAAGTTACTCCAGCTTCTATCTGGAAAGATAACTTTAGTGTTGGGGTCTTCCAGTTCTCTAACTTCAACGAGCCGAGCTTGCGATCGCAAGTTTTGCAGATGATGAAAAACAGTCTCTACACCTTCAAAACTCCTGGTTTCAAACCATTCCCATATTTCATTATCTGAGTTTCGGTGCAGTTGCAAAGCAATACGATGTTGTTGCTGAGTGCTTAGACACAGAATTGGCACATCATTAACAGGTGTTTCATAGAGCTTGAGCAGACCTTGGTCTATCCACTGTTGCAGGTGTTTTTGCAATAATTGTAAATTGTTTCTTTCAGAATCAGAAGAAGCAGTATGAGGTTTTGGCAACTGATTTAAGATTAATTCCAGTGGAATTTCGCTACGTTGTATTGAGTAAACCGCATCTTTCAGCAGCTTTAACCAAGCCAGGGGAGAACCATTGTTCAAATTCAATGAATCTATCAAATTCGGTAAGTAAATCGCACTGACTCCACTAGCCATGCGGCAAAGTGCAGGTAAGCGAACTGCCATTTGAGCCAATTTAACTCGGCTAGTATTGGGAGCAAAATTTTGCAGTTCTGGATCTGGTTTAACAACCAAATCTCTGAGAAACTCTGCAACTAATTTACGGTTTAACTCAGCATGAAATGGTTGATTAGAGTAAGTTCTCAAACAGTCATAGCAACTAGTATCACAACTACAGGATGTAGCAATTTCCCAGGTTTTTTCTAAAACTTCAAAAAAGCGATCAGCAATGCGCTTACTATACCCGGCTCCTCCTGGAACGTTGTCATAGATAACTACCTCTGCTAATTGGTTTTGTAACGGTATAAACAAACCATCTAATTCTGTACGAGGCACATCAATTACTTGTGCTGCTGCTGCTAAAAGTGCATAAGTTAGCGATAGCCAAAATCCTATCCCATCTGTCTCTTGGTTGGGATTATCTGCCACAGACGAAACTATTGCACTATCCCCATAGTGAACAACTCCACCAAACAAAGGTATAAGATTTTTGGTTGGCTCAAACTGAATTTTTAGCAAATCGCTGCGAAATTCATGCCCCAAATGAGTTAGAGGATATCCACTACCTGAACAATCTCTACCAGTAATTGGATGTTGATGTTTAGAACTTGGTGCTTGTTTTTGACTACGACCTTTAACGTTATTAGCATCACGCTGTTTTTGTACCAATTCACTTAAGTCTCTGCCACAGTTTTGACAAATGGCAAACCCCTCTTTATTAAAACCTTTACCATATCCCAAACTTCCTTGATTTGCTAGAAAGAGAGTTCCACCTTTACTAACAGTGAGTTTGTATAAGCTAGATTCTAATTGTTCTTGATTCTCTCCAGGCTTTGCTAAAAATACCTGTGATGTTGGTTGGCGTTGTGGTTTAGTATAAGGTGTAACTTTTGGTGTGACTGACCAGTCTGTAATGAAAGCTTTAGGAACTTTGTAAGGCTTCATTTTGGCAGCAGAAGCTGGGGACGGTTGCCATCCACATACAGAACATTCTTCAATTATTGGTTCTTGATTTGATGCTTCAAAATTATTACAGTTTTTGCAAACCCAATAATATTTTTGTTCTAAGTCACTGGGTCTGAGAATACCAACACTTTGATAAACTCGGTCATCTACCACAATATCTTGACCGGGTGCATATTCACCAAGAGCAAGACGGCGATCGCGTTCTAGTCTATGTTTTCCTTGAGATGATTTAAATTCATTACTTTCGCCTGTAAGTAACCGAACTACATCAATTGGAAAGCCGTATATGGGCAGTACACTCGCCTGAACTAATTCATCATGAAGTCGGCGCTTGGCAATCTTTTCTAGTTCAGCTTCAATACCATCCCGCCGCTTCTCCAATCCCTTGCGTTTTGGGCGGTCAGTTTCGGCAGCAATACTTTCTCGAATATCTCTGAGTGGTGATACCAAATCATTCCAATCTGCCAGTTCTTCTTGCTGGAAAACTAAGATTACTTCAATAAATTGATTAAGTATATTTAGAGGAGTGCTAGAAATTTTTAGCTTATTTATCCATACTTGAGCAATAGAATAGGCATTATCACTATGCAACCACTCTTGCAATTCGCTAACAATCGCTGTGGGTGGTGGAGTAAAATTTAGCTTAGAACCAAAATTTTGCAGAGGTAAACTAAAAAAGTCAGCTATTGTTACTTTTTCTGCTCCTTTATCCTTATCCTTAGTCTTCAAAAACTCAGCTAGTAACTCAGCACGAATGTGACGCTGCTGAATTTGAAAGTTGTTAGCATCCAGTTTAGGAATTTGATTACTGCCAGCAATCAGCTGCTCAGGTTGCTCGAAATAAAATCGGTCGTGTGGGCGACGTTGCCCATACATTAAAGTAATAGCAACTCCATCTGTGCGTCGTCCGGCACGTCCTGCTCGTTGTTGGTAGTTGCTGACATGGGGTGGAAAGTTGCGTAAAACTACAGCTTGCAGTTCGCCAATATCAACACCCATTTCTAGAGTTGTAGAGCAACTGAGCAGATTAATTTGACCACGACGAAAACGGTTTTCGCGTTTTTCTAATTCACCAACTCCTAGTTGTGCTGTATGTTCTTGCGATCGCAATGGCAAGGGCAAGCGATTTGTGATGAGATGCTGTTGATAATGCTCGTTTGTTACTCGTTCAATTTTCTCCAGGTTATACGGCTGAAGTTTACCAGAACATTTGAAAGCTGGACAAACAAAAACATTCAGCGTTGTTTGGGATTTTTGTAACTCTGATAAACCTGGAACATGGATAATTTGTTGGCAGCGTTCGCATTGATACCAGTCTTGCTGAGTTTTAATAATGTTTAATTTTGTCCAGTTCAACTGATGTCCATTTTTAGCTGCAACTAACAAGCGAAAATCTTGTAATTGCCTAAACAGCCAGATAAACTTATCTTTACCGGGAAGTTGTTTATCAAATAGCTGGAGATAGTACCAACCAAGTCTATTTTGTGCTTTACTAACTTCGTTGTTTGTTTGTTTAAACTTTGGTAAAAATGAGGGTGAGTCTTTAAATCTTTTAGCTTCATCAGGTAATTTTTCCAAAAACAGGTAATTTTTAGATTTACCTTGCACATCTACCATTTCTGGACGAACGCCTTCAACCCCACCAGTTTCGGGAAAATACCGCGATGCACCATCAATGCTAACAATTCCTGTACGGCGAATGATATCTGTGAGAACTGTCAAAAATATTTTTGCTTCGGCATTTGAAATACTAAATTCACAAGCTACCAATTCAATCAGCTGCTCATCCCTCAATTCAATATGACAAGCAAATAAAGCATAGGCTTCTAATGTAGAGCGACGGTTAAAAGGAAGGGCGAATTCCCGAAGTAATAACTCTTTAGCACGAGCCTCAGAACTATCTTGACAATCCCTAGCATTTTCTAAACTTTCTTCATCTTCATGATAATAGCTGAGGTAATTTTTTCTGGAATCTCGGTCGGGATGGGGAATAGATATTTCTAAGAACTTCTGTTTTAGTTTATTAATAAGTTGGGTAACAGAAACAACACTATCATCAGGGTTAAGGTCTTGAAATGACTGCCAAATCATTTGGCGATAAATTATTTCTGTATGATTGCGCTGGTAGTCTGAGGCAAAAAATGCAGCGTCTTGGCGACCATCAGAAAATGTTAATAGTTTGCGTTTTGAGGCACTACTCTGGCTTTCCTGGGATTCAGGTAACAGATCAAAAAGGCTATCAACCATCGCCTCTAAAGGTTCATCTGTATAAGCTACGAAACGGTTAATTGCTTGGGCACGGATTGGTCTTGTTCCACAAGCAGCACATTTGGGGAGGTAGCATCCATTCAAATCTTTTACATCTTTTGGAGGATGCCATGCCAAAGAAAATTCACCTGGATTAGAGGATTTATTAGCGAATTTTTCAGATGAAGGCATTCCAATCCAATCATCGCGCTGGCGAATTATAAAAGTGTTCGCTTCTGGAGGTGTTGAAGATTCTTGTTCTTCTTCGCCACTTTCCTCTTCTTCTGTTACGCTGTCTAAGATTCCACAAGTTAGGGTGTAGATTTTTTTATTTTCTCTTAAGCCTTGATTTGACCTGGGTAGTGATGTTAATTCCGATGAGCTATTTAACTGGGTAAAAGCGTAAGCTTGACCGCACTGATAACAACTGCCTAACTCTAATACAGGTGAACAACATTCATCACAAGTTTTCTTTTCATTTAGGTAAAGACGACCATATCGATGAGGCTTGTCTAAATAATTTGGATCAGAGACTGCACCTGGACATTCAGAATTGATGCAGGCATACAGTCCTTCTAAACTCCGAAATAAGAGATGGATTCTAACTGGCAGTAAAGGCAAATCATCAGTACTCTCACGAGCTAAAGCACCTAACTGTAACAGACGAGCAAGAGCAATTTTTGTCTCTGCGTCATCAATAGTGCCATCTGGCTTGAACGGTAAATTTACTTCCCAAAGTTCTGTAGATTGAGTAATTTGCTCCCAAGGCTGAGGTTTGCGACTCAGAAGATTAATCAGGCGGTGTACTATTGGATGTTGCTTAAGAGCGTACCAGAGAAATTTCTGGACATTTCTTTCAGCTTGAGTCTCTGCCGCTTGTAATTGTTCAGTAGGTATAAAACCACTGAGTCTGTCCAACCACAGACTCAACTCATCATCAAGCTTGGGCAATTCTAGTATACTTAAATATTCTAATATCTCTTCATTAGTAAATTCCGATGGTAATGCGTATGGTTCGCCTAATCGTTCTGTAGCAGTGACGCGATCGCCTCTAATCACTTGACTAAAGGATTCGCCAAAAAACTTTTCGGCAAATTCTAATACTTGGTTATCAACTGAGGCATTTCCTAAACTAGCACTGGTAGCAATGCAGCGAATCTGACCAGTCTTTTCTTGCTTTACTGCTACTTTTAACCGCTCTATCAACATAGAAACTTCGCTACCAGTAGAGCCATTATAAGTATGAGCCTCGTCTACAACTAACATTTTAAATGTTGATGCGGAAGCATTAAATACCTCTTTTCGCTCTTTAGGGCGAATCAACATATGCTCCAGCATAGAGTAGTTCGTCACTAATATATGAGGTGGCTTCTCCCAAATATCTTGTCGAGAAATGGCTTGAATTTCTAGTATTTTTCCAATAGCTTTATCAATTAATCTTTCACGAGTGCTGAGATTAAAAGAAGCTTTTTCGCTTTCAGTGAATAACTCCCGAACTTCTGAAGATTCATAGGCTTGTAACTCTTCTGCCAATGACTCTTCAGCTTTTTGTTTATCAGTTTCAGTTCGGCTGGTGTAAAACCCAAATCTAATTTTTGTCGTTTCTTGGCGACAAAGTAACTTCCGCAAGCGCTTAACCTGGTCATTGACTAAGGCATTCATGGGGTATAAAATCAACGCTCTTACCCCATGTATGGATAAATTTGCTTCTTCTTTGAGCAGCATATCCAACATTGGGATTAGGAAACACTCTGTTTTCCCTGACCCCGTACCAGTGGCGACAACGACATTTTGTTGCTGTTGAATGACTACCTTGACAGCTTTTTCTTGGTGTTGGTAAAGAAGACGTTGACTAGGGATGAACATTCTTGCCATTTCTGGATGCAAAACACCCTGATTGACCAATGCACTTACACTGTCAGCAGGTCGATAAGGTTGAGAACCTTCTACATAAGGATGCTGCCAAACTGTCCCTGGTATTTCTAGCTGTTGTTTTAACCCGTAGCGTAGATGGGGGTCACGCAATGGGTAAGCAGTAAGCAGGTAACGAATAAAATCTTGGCGGGGTTGTTCGACTGCTGCGATCGGGTCGAGGTAGTTGCTGTTTTTCGTCATACTAGAAAACATCCTAAACGCTGAAATATAGTTTCGACAAGGGGGTGATTAAGGGATTGAATGAGACGAGTCCTGTATTGCTCACTATCGGGTTCAGATAATCGCCAAAGCAATCGAGCATAAGCACTTGGCAAGCTAGTACCTTGGAGATTGAGCCGACTTTGGGGTTTATCCCAGTAAATTTTAAGGGGATATCCTGTTTCTTTGTCTTGATGAAACATTGTCAGCATTGCTGTATCCGGTTCTAACTCATAAAAAGCTTGATCTTCAAACCAGATATATTCATCAGTAGGAAGTTGTAACAGTGATTTGTCTTCTAATTGTTGATAATTCAGGGGTATCCAGCGATTTTTCTGAGGAGTATCGCGACGAGGTATGTATTGGTGAATGGAGCCTTTACCTTGCCAATTGTTAAGCGAAAATGGATTATCCGGCCAAGGCGATCGCAAAACTGCTTTAGTCGGTTGGCAAGGATGAGGCAAATACTCAACGCTATCAGCAACAGTCACTAAGCGAATTCCTGCTTGGTTGAGGCTGTTTTTAATTTGATTAAAGCCTCCTATTTTTGGGCGAATGGATAAATCATCGTGACTTTGCTCTGTTTTTAGCACCTGATGCGCCAAGGGAAGATAAGCGCGATCGCCTCGGAATCGCAACCCGATCAGGTTATCTCGATCCAAAGCCAATATAGTTGGAGGAGTTATAGAGTAACGATTTCTCATTCCAGCATAAATTTCACCTTGTGCTTGTAGCTCGCTCAAAGCCTCGTGAATATGAGTTTGTAATTGCTCTTGTGATTCATTTGGTGACAGACTTGAGCGAATTAGTGTAATAAACTGATGTTTACTCAAGGTCGTCGGTATTGCCGGATTAGCAGGATGCCGATGATTGCTTAGTAAGAGGGTAATTTTGTCAAACAACATCACTGGTTTCCTAACATTCGACTGACTTGTTCCAACTGCAATGGCCTGCGTTCCATACTCTGGAAGCATTCAATTTTTTGTAGGTGATCATATGCCGTTCTAAAGTTACTTAAATTCAGTAACACCATATCTTTGTAAACTAAATCTTGCGGTATTTTTATTTTAAAAATTAATTTCTGCAAGTTATTTTGCTTAATAGCGATGTCCAAATGCTTCAGAAATAAGTCTCGCTTTTTAGAGCGAACGCTGACTAAGTACCAGTTACCACCACCTACTAGTGGTAATGACGGCTCTATAGGAGGTCTTGTATTTGATACATTTATTGGTAATTTAGGAGCAGCTACTGGCAAGCTCAAAATCTCTAAAAGCCCTTTAACTTTGCCAAGTAGAGAATCTTGATTCAACCAAGCTGGAAAATAATATTGGTTATTTTCCAGGGTAAAGATTCTCGCTTCTATCTGTTGGCGGTCAAAGTCTAATTTCAGTTGATTTACAGCAGCTATAAATGACTCTTTTGACTCACTATTTCCCAAAATCGTATAGCAGTAATTTTCTTTAGCTTCATCTCCCTCAATATCTTCAGGTAGGTCGTATCGACCACTACCACACCACCAGCCTAAATTTTCGGGTAATGCTTGAGAACTAGAACTAACTAGCTGAATATGATAAATCCCAGGTGGGAGATTCAGAGTAACTTCAGTAGTTGTGGTACCCTGTTCAATTAAAGGTATTTTTATTTCTACTGGCTCTAAATCTGGTAGAAGCAAATTCCAGCAGGATAGGGAATATAGCTTACCAAGTAGAAGTCCAGACAAATGAATAGCTTGACTTGTCCAAGTCCAATTTACATCTTGAGGTAAAGTTTGCATTTGGACTAGTCGTTGTGGCTCTAGCCCCAAACGCTGGTAATCTAGGGCATACAAGTCGGAATTAGGAAGTAAGTCATACAGTGTAGATAGATGAATTCTTAAACTTCCTGATGCATCTGCTTGTAATTGATATGGTATCTTTTCATTACCATTAGATAAACATAAAATAACTTCTTCTAAAGGCCAAAGTCCTTCAAGTTTGATAACTTCTGCCCAAAACTTGTGTGAAGTATCATGTTTGATAGGTAAGTCTGCTTCCGAAAATCCTGAATCACTGCTAATTTGTGGCTTATTTAATGGAGTAATTCCAGAAATTTGAGATTTTGATTTCACCTCAAATCGATATGACCATCGCTTTTGGTCAAACCAGAAACGTGCTTCATAGCATCCGGGTTCGGTAATCCACTGAGTCAGTTTAATGGCAACCCAGCGATTACTAGATGATAAACTTTCAATTGTGCGAGCAACGATATACCGCTCTGTAATATTCTCAACTAATACATTAATATCTAAAGTTTGATTAATAGGTGGATACCAGAAAGTAGGAGGTTCCAAATAAATAGTATTCTTACCTGTTAATCTCAAACCCGTAAATACTGGTTCATCTGACCTTACCAACTTCCAGATAATCAGTTGGGAATGATTAGTTTCAGGTATCGTTAATACAATTGAAGACTCTGGAGTTGTTAACCTAATGAGCCGACCTCGCCATCCCTGTATACTGGAAGGGATGTAGCTATCTAAAACCTCAATCCCGTTAGCGAATTCTGGTTGGATATCTTTAGGCGTGAAGCAGAACACTTCATCAACAGCAATAATTGCGGGTTGAGAGAGGTTGAGCGGTAAATGTTCTCCTGTTAAGGCATCAAATACTAAACATGGAAGATCACTGCTAATACCTTTGTAGTGCCATTCAAGCAAGTTCTGGCGATTATGGTCAAGCATTTGACAATTCCAGTTTTCAGATGCTTGATTAACCTCTATTATGAGTTCTGGAATAATTAAATCTCCAGCCGTGGGAATTGTATCTTCCCATTTAGCTTGGGGAATCCGACAATAGGTTCCTCTAAGATTTCGCCATTCTGGCTTCCATAAAACTTGTTCTGGTAGCAGTAATTGTGTGTTCAACGAGTCGTCAATATCTAAACTCAACAATAGAGGTTTACTACGTCGAGTTATAATACCTCGACTTTGACTAGAGCCGGATCTGGGTGTTAAAACTTGAGTTAAAGCATTCCAGTTCCGCAGGAAAAAATTGTGTGGTAGGTAATAATTACCTAATATTTCTTCTCGCTGCTTTTCATCTTCTAAAGCTTGGGGAGAAGCTTTTTTACGTTCTAATTCTTGAGCAACTATGGCGATACCTTGCAATAGTTGCCCAGAAATCGGTTCAGTTTCCGGATCTTCAGAATAGCTGGATTTAAGAAAATTAATTAATGTACACCATTGCAGATGCTTTTCTTGACAAATACTCAATAGTAATTGTGATAAATCTTCATCTGAAGTATGAGCTAATTCCCACCAACCGTATTCCTCAGCAATTTCTTGAACTAGCTGGGCGAAATGAACCAGATTTTGTTCTGGAACACCGCTTTGTAGCCATAAGGTTGAGACATATTTATATCCACCTTTAGCTCGCACTAAACCTAGCAGATTTATTCCTTCATCTACAACCCGACGAAAGGTATGTTCTACTCCTTGGTTGTGGTTAATATTTAGCCGTTCGCAAAAGCCTTGCCAAAATCTGTCACTGGAATAATAGTAAGCATATTCTGAAAGAGCAACAGTAAGAATTTTTAGCCAGTTTTGCTCTAATTCGTAAAATCTATCTTGCAGTGAATCATAGCTAAATCTGTCTAACTGCTGCAAGTTTTGACCGACAATATCAAGTAATTGCTCACTAGCTTTTTGCTTAATACGAATACTACCAAGAAATCTATGTCCGGCTGGGCGATCGCGATGAGACCAGTATGGTAATATTTGTTCTTCCCATAAGTTTTTTGTATCTTGAGATTTCATAAAGGTAGAGCCACCCCTAGTTTGGGGATATGGTTTGCGTGTGTCACAAAACAGTCAGTACTTGGTTATAATTAATACTATAGCTCTACAAAATATATACGCATATAAATTCATCAAAAAAATATAAAACCCTGAAGACGTATCTAGAACAGCGCCAGCCTACAGATTTTTTCACCTCAAGAGCTGCAAGTACAGACAATTTTGATAGCAATATTGATATCACCTTAAGTTTTGTAACTGTAACGGGAGCCAAAGCGGATCATACCTGTAAACAGTTACAGCGCTACAATCATAAGCAAGTTTAATCAGCCAACGAGACAATGCGGGTTGTAGCGTTCGTGCTGTCGGACTGATTGATAAGTCTGGGTTAACCCCCTCGATGACCTCACGAAATATATAGGTTTCCAGGCGTTTACATTGTGTTTCTTGCATATGCACCTGTAGCCAAACTTTGTTGTATATCTGATAAGTGTATAGCTCTTCTTTCAATCCTTATAGTAATTAACATATTGACAATTTTGGTTGATTTAATTCTGCTAGGTTGTAAATAAAGAAAGTATCGTCATGGTCATTATGACTGAATATTACTGATACTCGAAGTTGTTAAGATAGAGGCTAGAAAGCAATTTCTTCCAACTCATTTTTAAGGAAGCACGGCCACGAGTGCTACTGGAATTGGCAGAAAATAGGCTTTTTTAGTAAGACCGCCAAGTTGTGTTGATTTATTCAACCACTCCACAAGTTCTTGGCTTGCTTTTTTTGCCACCTCAAACACATCATTATCAAGAGATATTGAAGCTATTTTCAGCGCATCATCCTCCAATAAAGAGATTAAATTATAAACGTCTTTCGCTATTGCACCTTTGGCTTCTATGGGCTGAGATAAATCGCTGTTGAAGGCATAAAACGTCAGGTAAGAATATGAATTGGCTGACACATTACTTTCTACTTCACGAAGAGGGTGAGTCACAAATAGAACGTAGCGAACGTCTCGTAGATTAGGAAATTGTTTATAAAACCGACTTGCCGAGATTGTTGTAAAGTCTGCTTTGCGTTGTCGAGCTAGGGAACATGCAAGGTCTCCAATTGGATCAGACTTATGAAGGGGTCGATGCTTCACAACTCCTTCCCATTCCTTCTCATGCCAGGGATAAAGACCTGCAAGCAAGATATTTTCTTTCTGTTGGCTAAACACTTTAAACTCTGGATCAAACGTAAATTTTTTGTCTTGAATGACAGCGATCTTAGCCTGAGCAGTTTGCATCACTGTACCTTCATTTTGAAATACAGGACGGCTCCATTTATTAGTGCTAAAAGTTAAATTATAGTTCTGATCGACAGAGGGCAAACCTAATTCCATCCACATTTCTAGGCGTTTTGCTAGTTCTTGTCGGCTAATCACCCATTGCTGTTTAACTTGAGTTTGAAGCTCTTTTAGTTTTTCTTCCATGTCTTTTTGGTCAGATTCAGCTCGCTTTAGAATATCGTCAATTAGTGAAAATTCACCTTCTTCAATATCCTGAAATATTTGATCTTCCTCTTCCTTGCTGAGGGAACCAAGAATCTTGAGGCGCATTCTTTCGTCTGTAATCCCCAGTTGGGTAAAGCGATCAACTAACGCTCGTTCTCTCCTTTCTTCATGCGTACCAGCAATAATTAAGTAATAAGCAATGACATCTGAAATTTGTCCTAGTCGGGCAACCCGACCGTTTCGTTGCATTAGCACTGCTGGGTTTGGACTTAAATCCCAATGAATGACGCGGTTTGCAACTTGAAAGTCAAAACCTTCATCTGCGGCTGAAGTCGCCACCAAAACCCTTATAGGGGAACTCTTTACACTCACACCACGTAGCCGAGCAACAGCCTCCTCTCTCTGAGCAAGGCTCATATCACCGGTTAACTTGTCACTGTCTCGTGGAAGAGCCTTAATAATAATTTCACAAGTTTGCAGGCTCTCTGTAAAAATTAGAAACTTTGATTCAGGATGCTTCTCAAGCACATCCTTAAGCCAAGTAAGCTTGGCATTTTCTACTCCAGTTTCACCGTGAGCATCTGCAAAATTGAGAAGTTTCAGCGCAAGTTCTGTTAGTTCTAAAAGTTCGCTACTGTCAGCAATAAAAGTGCTATCTTCTTCATCACTTCCACGGAGCTTTTTACTGAGATCGTAAATATCGGTTATCGTGTTTTTTCTCTTAGGAGTATGTGGTTGTCCTATTTTACCAGCCTTGAAAGTAAAATTATCGCTAGGGAATGAAACATCTACGTGTCCAGATTTAATACTTTCATCATAGGCAGCAAGCTTTTGAGAAATTCCTTTAATAAGCTTACGAAGATTCTCTGTACTTTCAGATGTATCTCGTCTATATTCATCTTGAGTTTTCCATTCCTGATGTCTAACACACCAGCGAAACAGCCACATTGCGCCAGTAATTGTGCTGCTAGTTAATCTTGTTTCCAGTTGCCGAATGGCAAATCCACCAAACCTTTCACCATTAGTGTTGCAAATCTCCTTGACTTTTTCCCGAATATCTTTAATTAGTTGCAGATATTGATCACTGGTATAGAGGTCTGGGCGTTCAATCGTCAATTTCGGAAATAAACGCTCCCCACTCCAGCTACGAACAGTATCTTGTTGTCGCCAAATTACCGCAGTAGGTAAGTTATCAGATGAGTTATCAGAACCCAAAGCTTGAATGAGTTCTTCATTAGTGATATTAGGTGAGTATGAGTTCTCAATCCCTGAAGTTTGATGTGTGAGAAGACGCAATAGATTAACAAATTGAGGTTTAGAGCGAAATGGAGTAGCACTCATCAAAATTACCAGTTTTGGAGGAACAGAATCCTGCCAAAACTCTCCAGTGATCATTTGATAAGCAGCCTCATAAGCTCTTGTCGTTGCTTTTAGTCCAATACGCTGTGGGCTAGTCAAGTTATCTTCGCTTGCACAGTGATGTGCTTCATCAATAATTAGAATTTCAGGTTTAACTCCTGTAAATAACTTCTTCTTCTGGGCTGTCTTAACATAGCGTCTTGCTGCATCCATACTGGCAATATGAATACCATCAGTACGGTCGCCATAATCAACAAAGGATCTCTCAACCTGAACAATACTTTCACCATCTCCGCCGGTAATAACCGACGCAAGCTTTAGCCTGACATCATCTAAAAGCCCACCTTTTGTCAGGTAAAGACAGCGAAGTGGCTTGGAATAACCCTGTACAACAAGCAAATCTCGTAATACCAAACCAACTTCGATCGTTTTTCCAAGTCCAACCTCATCAGCAATGAGTAGGCGTTGTACTTGCATTTGATGAGTATTCATATACTGTTGCAACGCCAACTGATGAGGGAAAGGATCTTTATCGCTAGCAGTAATTCGACCCGAAAAAATGTTGGCAAGCAGTTCTAACGCACCAAGCCGCATAGCTGTATTGATACGAAATCTTGGATTTAAGTCCTCATCCTCAAGTACACTTTGACCAGGAAGGTATGCCTTTTTTTTATCGAGCATTTGCTCAACATCTGGAAATTTTTTGAACAGTTTTTCCCAGTCGCGAAAGCTGGTAAATGGAATACCACGACGCTGTGTTAACTCATTTGGATTAGCAGTAGTTCCAATCGTAAAAGCGTAGTGAGAGTAGGCAGGCGCGTTTGGATTGTCTGGGTCTGCGAAAACTAAATCTACATGATGACCACTGACGGAAGGAATCTCGAATAAGTAATAAGACATGATGAGCTTTTATATTTCTTTGTGGAATTAGTAATACCTTTTTAGGTAGTCCTGCATAGGTATATCTAATATAATTGATCGATATACGGTATGTCAACAGGTACACCTGAATAGGTAGACCTATTTTGATATTCCCCAATTAGCTGACTCAAGTTTTTGCGTCTCCCTGTATTTCAGCGATAAACCTGTCTAACGCCTTGACCGCGCTTTTATATTGAGGTGCTGACGTGGCGATCCTTCCACGCCCTGTGATCAGGGATTTAAGAATGCGATCACGGATTGTCTGATAATCTGGTGGAGTCGTTTCTTGTCTATCATCTGGTCTAGTCTCTGGGCTAATTTCCATTAATGTTTCTGGCGGTTGCTGGATATCATCTTGTCTAAATTGTTCTAGCAACCGCCGTTCAACTCTCCCCAGGCGTTCGTCTAACTTGCTGTCTATATTTTTGTCTATCTCAGCCAGAATAGACTCGTCTAACTACAAACAGTACAATTTTTTGCACCCGATAAATCGGCGGATGAATTAAGTGTGCCTACAGGAGCATTATTACTTAGTCAAATAGTCAGGGCTTACACATGACAAGAATTAATTTTCTAGTAATCGTGCAAATTATTTGTCAATTCTTTGATCATAACTCCCCAAACCCCACCACCAGCTGCTTCAAGCAATAGTGCGACAATAGCCCTTTTCGCACCACTTAGCGCAAAAAATACGCTCTTTACAACTAAGATGTAGCAAGAGTATTAAACCGATGCTGCTCCCCCTTAAGGTCTGCTGACAAACCCATGAACCCCATTCACCCGGAAAATCTTAGTGTTCTAGAAAACTCACTTGCGTTAGCGATCGGCGAAGATTTTTCCCTAGAGAATGACCCCGATGTAATAGGGCAGTTGATTGGCGACAAGCGATCGCCCAACACCAAGCGCGAATACCAGAAAGACCTGAAAGATTTTTTTCTGTTTGTCGTTAAGAAAGAACCCAGCCGGGATTTGGTTTTGGAATTCCTTCACCTGGAACAACGTCATGCCGTTGCTGTGGTTCTCAAGTACAAGGCACACCTCATCAAGAAAAAGCTGGCTGAAGCTACAGTGAATCGTCGCCTTAGTGCTATCAAGTCAATGGTTGAGATGGGGCGACGGCTGGGTGTGTGCAATTTCTCTTTAGATGATGTCAAAGGTGAAAAGGTCGAAACCTACCGTGACACAATGGGCATTCCAGCCGAGGACTATGCCCAAGTCATAGCGCTAGTTGACCGCATTACCCTTAAGGGCAAGCGCGATTATGCCATTATGCGGTTACTTTGGGATAATGGCTTGCGTCGTCAGGAGATAGTCAATTTGAATGTGCGTGACTTTAACGCCAAGGAAAAAACTCTTGAAATCCTGGGTAAAGGCAAGGGTAGCCAGAAGGAAGTTCTTGACCTATCGGAAAGAACCACCGACGCAATCTCCGGTTGGATAAAGGTAAGTAAGAAGAAACGTAGTAATGAAGCGCTTTTCACGGTGCTGGCATACCACAAGAATGGAGCGAGATTAACCGGGGAGGCAATCAGGCGACTGGTGGATGGGCTATGCAAGCAAGCCGGAATTACTAAGAAGATGTCACCGCATCGTGTCCGCCACAGTGCGATTACTACAGTATTGGATCTGAACAATGGGAACTACCGTGCTACTCAGCGATTCAGCAGACACGCCCAAGTGCAGACGGTTTTGAAATATGATGATAACCGCCAGCGTTTACAAAAGCAGATGAGCGACTCAATATCAGAATTGATTTAGAAAAAAGCTCAAAATATTGATCTGCTGGAGTTAGATATTATTAAGAAGCAAATTGTGGGGATTTTCGAGTAGAAAATGATTATCAACTTTTACTAAATCACCTGTGCAGCGAATTGGTAAACGTTCCTGATAAGCTTTAATGGCTAAGATATAATCATGGTCTGCTAGTTCGGTTTTTATTTCTCGTAATTTATCAAAAACTTCACCTAGTAAAGTAATTTCTCCACTCAGAGAATCAATTGATGGAGTGGCAATTTGCATAATTACGCCTTGCACAGTGAAATTGGAATAATTGGTAATAAATTCGCTTAATATCTCAACTTGGTCACGATTTTCTACTGTCTCTAATGTTTTTAATATATCGCTGATTCTTTCAGCATAATCTCCTAAACTATGTTGGAGAGGTAGCAATATTTCATATTCAGGAGCGTCAGATTTTTTTAATCGCCAAATTGCCCCAGCATCATTATAAATACGCCCGGTTTCATGCCAACCTGTTGCTTGCAAGTGCGCCTGGATAACATCAGGGTTAACAGTTTTGAGTCTTTCACTATCTTTGATAGTAACTTTCATGGTAAATCTCCAAAACTAATGCGTTGAATGATGGATTGGAGTGATAGGGGTGTCAACTGATTACTACGGGGTATTTCAATAGTAACATTGGTTGTATTTTCGGTGTCTGGCATTTCGCGCAAGGATACCCAGTAACCACAATGTCTAATACAAAGTTCATCTTCGGTTTGCTTTAACCAGTCTGTTATCTTTTCTGGAACTAAAACGACTACTAAAATCCGAGGGACAAGGGCATTGATTTTTAAATCATTATAGTTTTTGAGATTGAGGGGATATTTAATATAGTTTTCATCCAGAATATCTCTGGATGTACATTTTACTTGTAGTTCTAGTCTAGGGGAAAGAATTTTACCTGTACCGCCCCTGCTGACTATACCTAAATCTACGCTGTCGTTATCGACTTCTGGTCTATATAAAGAATAACCTGCAACGGCGGCGATGGCTCTAATATAGGTGATGCTAAATTGTTCTTTTTGTTGGTTAATATCCATTAAATTACAAATTACAAATCAAGCTAATGCCAACAGCATCGATTATTACTCAAAGCTTGATGGCAATTCATAAGAATGCGCTAAGAGAACTTTTGCATCATCGACTTCGCCCGTCGCATATTTGCTACTTGTTGCCTGTAATCATTCTTCGTTATCGCTTCAGATAACACTGCACTGAGAAATTCTGGATTTGCCTCACAATACTCAAACATGGCTTCAATCAGAACCTCTCGACAAATGCCGTTCTCCCGACACACCTCTTGTAGGCGTGAGCTTACTCCCTGCTCCAACCGCAGCGTACTTTGCTTTGTTTGCAACGGCTGTTTAGATACATTAGCCTGATTTTCTGTTATTTCAGGTATCGCACTTTCTTGGTTCCTAGATATCGAGGTATCTGGACTTCCAGAATCTAGCGAAGTATCTCGACTTTTGACAGAAGGACGGCTCCGCTGCTTCAATCGCTCTAGTGCATCACTCATGAGTTAACGCCTCAATAATTTGCTCAAACGGATATTGCAGGTCGGATTGCCCCAGGTCTGACAACAGCTTGCCTTGTCGGATTGCACTCTTAAACTTCTCCGACTCGCGGATAGAAGGTAAAATTGGGATGTCGAGAGCAAACTCTCGCATCGCTTCAATATTTTGCCTACCTTCTAAGGTTTGGGTGTTTCCTACCCAGCGATCTCGAAAAGGAACTATCCCTAATACTCTCCCTGTAAATGCCATTAAGTTGGCTTGTTCTGTTAAGAAGCTCAGGGTATCAATTAAGCTGTTGGTTCCCTTAACGTTGGCTTCGACGGGGATGATGACATAATCAGACGTTCCCACTGCTGTTAGGCACAGTTGGGAGCGCGATGGTTGCACGTCAATCAGGACATAATCAAAGATATTGGCTACAGATTTGAGGCGTAGTTTGAGGATAAATGCTCCCGTACCACTGCTACTGAGGAAATCTGAAACCTTAAACAGTCCCCTATCCGCTGGGATAAGAAATAGATTTTCATGGGTGGTAGGGTAAATACCATCTTCTGTTGTCACTTGCCCAGTTAGCACTTCAAATAAGCTGGGCTGGTTTGGGTCTACCTCGTGATTTAAATAAAAAGTCAGATTTGCTTGTGGATCTGCGTCTATAGTCAACACTCGTAAGCCAAGTCGTGCTAGTAGCAGTGAGGTAAAGAAGATAGTGGTTGTTTTCCCCTGACCACCGGAGAGTGAGATGCATGAGCAGGTTCGCATGGGTTAAACCCCCAATTCGATATAGCCAAGCATACATATATTAACTCTAAACCTCTAGATATTTAGATATCAATATAAAAAAATACCTAAATATCAAGATATCTATAAATCTAGATATCTTGACTTCTGGATACCAAGGTGTATTGGTGGCTTTAAGTACCGAAGACTAGCAAGGTAGTTTTGGACAGGAGAAGCGATCTCATAACGTAGATTTTTACCGATGCTTGAAACTGAAGTTTACGCCATAATAATTCGAGAGCCTTCTGGAAATTTTTCTACTTTGATTTGCGTTCCTAACTCTTCTCCCAAGGCGGGAACGTGAGTGATCACGCCAACTAATTTTTCTTGCTGACCCAAAGATTGTAGGATACTTGAGACACTTTGCAGAGTTTCAGCATCTAATGTTCCAAATCCCTCATCTATAAACAGACTACCTAATTTAGCTCCTCTAGACAACTTTTCTGAAAGTGCCAAAGCTAGGGATAAAGAAGTAGCAAAGGTTTCACCACCGGATAGGGTTTGGACTCGTCTTGTTTCACCACAACTCCAGTTATCTTCTACTCTATATTCTTTATTTTCATATTTCAATGCATATCGCTGTTCTGTAAGTTCCAGCAAAAAGACTGTTGCTTGTTCTACTAGTTCACGTTCAAAATGCTGGAGAATATAGTCTTGAAAGCGATCCGATTTCAACTCTTTGGACAAAATTTGATATATTTCTAGCTCTTGTTGTTTGGTAGATAGTTGTGCTTGCAATTTCTCTACTTGTTCTCGCTGTTCCTCAGCTTTAGCAATCAAAAGTTTTAAATCGTTGTATTCATCTTGTGCTTGTTTATATTGTTCTCCAGCATCAGCAACAGATTTTTCATACTGGGCAATTATTTCTGCGTTTGTAGTTCTGTCACCAATTGCGTCAGTTTCTCGATTAATATTAGTTTCTAACTGAATTTTATTAGTGTTGTAATCATCAATTTTATGCTGCCATTGTTTTTGCAGTTCTGGGGGTACTTTAGATTGCTGAAATATTTGCTCTGTAAAGTTTGCAGATAGTAAACTAGTATGCCATTCAGCTTCTAGACGTTCCTTTTCAGCAGAAGCTGAATCAAAGTCTTCTTTTGCCTTTACATCACTTTGTTGAGCTTGCCGAAATTCATCACGAGCAGTTTGATAGCACTGATTTTCATGCTGAATGCGATGCTTTAAATCTCGTTTATCTTCTTCTAGTTTTTGGAATAAATTCTCATAAGAATCACTACCAGTAAGCTGGGAAATTGTATCTAATATTTCCTGAGTTTGTGTTGTTTTGTGGTCTATTTCAGTTGTTAGGTCTTGATGTTGAGTTTGCGTATCTAACAACTTAGTTTTAACAAAATTCAAATTGAGTTCACTAGCTTTAATTTCCGCCTCTGCTTTTTCTTTAAGTATGAAATAGGTCTGATAATTAGTATTACTTTTATGTAGTGATTGGCGTTCTTGTTCAAGTGCCTTAACTTCCCATTTATCTGTATTTAATATGACAACAATTTGTTCTGTCTCTGCTTCAAGTTCAGCTTCTTTTTCTGCTAATATTTTTTGATACTCAGTTTGTTGTTTCTTCAGATGTTCTCTTGTGGTTTCAGCTTGGGTTTTTGCTTCAGTAGATTTTTGGCGATTTTGTTCAGCAGCGCGATCACGTTTTTCTAGTGTTTTGATATCGCCTGAAGATTCTAGTTGTGGTAATAAGTGGGCTTCTGGATAAATTCCACCGCATACTAGACAATCATCACCCGTATGCAGCAATGCACGTAAAGCCGCAGCATAATTTTTTTGTCTAGCAGTATCTAATGCAACACGAGATTGATTGCATTCTGCTTCAGATTTTTGGAAGTTTAAAATAACAGATTGATAATTAAACTCAGCAGTGTCTAACTCTTGAGTAATTTGTTGTAACTTCGTGCGATCGCTTTCAACTTGCTTTTGGATTTCTTGCCATTTAATTAGTAGTGGTGTCACTTGATTAAGTTGCTCTAATCTTGTACCACCAGGAGAAGATTGAGACAGTTCATTATTAGCTCTCGTCAATATCTGAATTTTTTGATTTAATTCAGCTTCAGCCTTTTTTACAGCTTTATCAGCCTCAGTTATTAGCTGATTTTTTTCTATTAATATTTTTTCTAAGCGTTTTACTTCTTCCTGAATTTTACGATGCTGTTCTTCATAGATTTTGGCAGCATTAAGAGCTTCTTCTCGCTGTTTTAGTTGCGGTGTAATTTCAGCTTCATAGGCTTGTGTTTTCTGAAAGTTATCTTCTTGAATTTTAAAAGCTGATTCTTTCTCAACCAAAGCTTTAGCAGCAATCTCAACATCAGATCGAGTCTTGTCATATCGATGACGAGCCGAATTGACTGATGTCCAAGTGGCAGATAAGCGATCGCCAACTCGTGCTTGTTCTAATTGCTGTTTTAATTCACTTATTTTTGGAGTTTCTTTATTTAATTCTTCAAGTTGCTGTTGCCAATTTGCTAAATCTCTCAGACGTTGCAATAATCCTTTTTCGGCAGCTAAAGCTGTTTGTGTCTTGATAACTGTTTCATGTAATCTGGGTAGTTCTTCTGCTAGAAACTGAGAGCGATCGCGCCGTTGAGAATTCAGTTCTATATCTAATGATAAATCTAGATTTTTTAGCTGTTCTTGAATTGCGTTATATTCACCTTTAATAATATTAGCTCGTGTCCCAGCCTGCGAACACATATTTTCAAAAATTCTTTCATATCCAACCAAACTGCTTAAAATCTTCCGTCTATCAGCACTTTTACCTTTGAGGAACTCATCAAATTGTCCTTGAGGAAGCAGAATAACTTTAGTAAAAGTTTCAAAATTCATCCCTAAAACTTTCTCAACAATGGCGTTAATCTCTGCTTCCTTTTGTTCTCCAAAAGGTTGAAAATCACCATTTATCTGCTTTTCTAATTTAAAAGTTACTTGGGGTGTTTTAGTACGATATGACCATGAGCGAAAGACTAGATATTCAGTTTGATTTACCAAAAATCGTAATGATACCTGTAATTTTAAACTTCCCTGACTCAACAATTCTTTGGGTTGAGTTTTTCTTGCTACTTTCCCATATAGTGCCAAAGTCATCGCATCAAGCAAAGATGATTTACCGGCACCAGTTGGGCCAGTAATAGCAAATAATTCCAGTTTCTCAAAATTAATCTTTGCCTGATTCCTAAAACTGGTAAAACCTTCTAAAGTTAGCTCAAGTGGTCGCATCTTGGGTTTCCTTGATTTCTTGATATAGTTCTTTAAACTTTGCTAAAACGGCGGGAGCAGGTGTTGTGTTTAATTCCTCTTGGAAGTAGCGCTTAAATTCTTCCACTGGATCAAACTCTTCTTGTTTTACAGATTTTTCCCGCCTTGATTCCGCTTCTGGATAACGTGGCTCAATTTGCAGCACTTGATCACTACAAATTTTGCGAATTTTGTCAGCTAATCCTATTTGAGGTGTTTGCAAGTTGATAATTACCTTCAAATAACCAGAATAATCACGGAGAGGTTCTAGCTTTTCTTCGTAATCACTCAATTCACATTCGAGTATCTGCAAAGGTTTTTGACAGGGGATAGATATAAACTCCGGTTTTTTTGCAGGAGAACCTGGTTCAACATCAATGAGATAAAATCCTTTTTCTTCCTCAGCTTCGCCAAAGTCCACTTGAATCAAAGAACCGGAATAATAAGTAGGAGCCGCAACGGGAATTTGTTGGGGTTTATGGATGTGTCCGAGAGCAATATACTGAGCTTCAGCAGGTAGGCTTTGTCCAGCCAAGGCATAGCTTTCTTTGGTGTGATGACGGGCTTCGGAATTGGCTAATTTAGCACCATCAACAGTGAGGTGAGCCATGAGGATATTCACACTATCATCTTGAAAACCAGTGGCTAAGTTGTTGAGCAAATAGCCTACCCTTTCTCTGTAGTGGTTTATTTGCTGTAACTCGTCCATTGTCCACAGATTTTCAACTGTCAATAGTCGTCGTTCTGAAGCAAAAGGCATAGCAGCTACACGCAGTTTGCCGTTAGGCGTTTCTATGCTAATTAAACCTCCTTGGTTGACGCGACGAGGTTTCCCTAAAATCTGCACGCCAGCTAAAGACAAGAGATTAGCTATTCCATCAAAGCGGGAAGCAGAATCATGATTACCTGCGATCGCTATTGCCGGAATTTTGGCATTTCGCAACCCCTCAAAAAACTGATACGCAACTCGTTCAGCATCAGATGCAGGATTAGGAGTTTCAAAAATATCGCCTGCGATTAAGACGGCATCAACTTCTAATTCTTTGGCTTGTCGTAAAAGTTCATTCAGAGTAAATTCAATTTCTGGGGTACGATCCTTGCCTTTGAGGTGACGCCCCAAATGCCAGTCAGATGTATGAATTAAACGCACAATTCCTCCTAAAAACGGTCAATATCAGCTTCGATGCTGGTAATTTCTGCTTGGCTAAAAAATACTTCTTCTTTGCGAGTGGCGTAGGCGGGGAAGGGGAAGTTAACTAAAATTGGTGCGGGGACTTCTGGCTGATGCACAAACATCGTGCCTGATTTAAGAAACAAAGCTCGTTTGCGACACGAACCTGTCAAAAAATTGTATTCTGGACGTTCTGCTTCGGCTGAATCTAACCTACCCACAACACGGATAGCTGCTTGTCCAACAACGCGCCGTTCGACTTCTGAGGCGGTTTGCTGTGCGCCAATTAAAATAATTCCTAGCGATCGCCCCCGTTCTGCAATGTCTACCAGCAAATCTTTAATCGGGCTACGTCCATCACGGGGTGCATATTTGTTCAACTCATCCAGAACGATAAAAACAACGGGTTCTCTTCCCTGTTTTTCTTTTTGAAAAAATAGCTTTTGTAGTAAAACACCCACAACAAATTTTTGAGCGCGGGCACTGAGTTTGTGGATATCAGTTACAGTTAGTTGAGCATCTGAAGCTATTGGGTCGAGTTGGTATTTAGCAACTTCATCTGGTGATAAATCCCCGCGAATTAAATGGTTAACTTCACTACTGATACCATACAAACGCCGAATCATTGCTTCAGCCGTAGCTGGAACATTTCGCCCTAACCAACGCCTGTTTTCTTCTCTATCTTCATCATTGAGAAGTTTGTCTTCTAAAAAGTCAATTAAATCTCTAAAGGTTTTAATTTGTGTTTTGCCTTCTTCCCCAAACGCTTCTACTTGTAAATAAGCTTGCGGTTTGCGCCGACTCTGGCGATCGCTCTGGTCATTTTCCTCTGCTAGCCGTGCTAATCTTTCTTCTACTGTCGTCACTAAGTAGGATAAATTTCCTCGGTCTAAATCCTCACCAGTGAATAAAAAGCGAAACAGGCGATCGCGGCACAATTCCCGAATACTCCACAAATAAACTGATATCCCCTCAGAACGCTGTTCTAAATCAGAATCAATCGTCAGTGAATCTCTTTTTGGCGTAGCCCGAAAACTTGCACTTTTAAAAGGTTGTACTGGCAAGTTCATCAATTCATATTTATTTTTATCCTTTTGGTTTTCTAAATTGCCATAACTTTGATTGAGTTTATCTAAAAAGAATAAATCCTCACCTTTAACATTGAAAATTAGCGCTTTAGTATTAGCTTTATAAGAACCTAAAACCGGAGAATTGAAAATAGAATATAGCAAAAACAAAGCATAGGATGTTTTAGTAGCAACTCCCGAAACCCCAGAGATATTTACATGAGCGCCTTTCTCACCATTGATAAATGAGTAGTTAAAATATGCGGCATTGCCGTTATTCATAATACCAGATGGAATTGGGGTATCCATGCTGTCAAAATACAAAGCTGATGCCAACTGCTTACCGACAGCGAGGTGAACTGGATCGCCTGGTTGTGGGGGTAAATATTCTTCTGGCTCAATTCTTGTGACTTGAACGTGAGCAGTGTAAGAAATATTTATTGGTAAAATACCTTCTTTAGCAACTAAGAAAGTGTCAGTATCAAATTGCGCTCCTTCGTATTGAGTACGAACATAATCCACCACACCGTAAAAACGCACAATTCCCCCACCGTCTGGACGTTGAGTTTGCACTTCTACAACATCATCTAGCCGTAAAACTTTTTTGGCATCCACTGCTATCCAAAATTCCAAAGGGGTAGCTTCTTTAGTACCTAATACATAACCAATTGGTTCAGAAGATGTCATTTATTACCTCCAAATGATGCCAGAAAGCATTGCAGTCGGCGCTTAATTAGTATTGCATTGCCCATTCTTCTGCCTAATTCCCGTTCCAAAGCACTAACAGGTGCAAGGTTTTGTGGTGCGCGGGGATCTCGTGATGGATGGGAAGCATAATAGGGAATTAAATAGCAAGTTTGATTAGCTATTTCTTTAGCTGTTTCTATATCAATTTTGCTAGATAATTCCAGCCGCACGATGCCATGCAAATCGTGGTAGCCAAGTTGTTGCGCGGAATGTTGAGAATCACCCGATTTCAAATACCAGGAGTATTGGGATCTATCTTTAATATGAAAAATAGGCGTGCGCTGTCCTGGTAATAATTTCCACAGGAGGGCAGCATAATTTTCAGACAGGTATTGTTTGTGCATTGTCTTGATGTAGCCCAAGGTAGATGTTGGCGATTCATATCGCAATGCACCATCCCGAATTACCAAAGTATCTGCATTTTTTACATTTACTTTGCTTACTAGCTGTTCCTCTGCTGCTAGCATGGCATTTTGGACAATTGCACCCCGTGCTTCGGGAGTATTCGGTTGATTGCTTTTAATTGCCGTGTAGAGTAATTCTGCTTTGCTTCCCAAAGGACAAGGGATGGGTGTTGATACTGCATCTTGCTCTCCACCAAAACCCAAAACTCGACGAACATCAATTTCAATGCAACTCGCTTTGGGAATAGTCCGATCCACTACCACAGCCCCCACGGCAATTGTTCCAAAAACACCGTATGTTATCGTGTTACCATCGCCACCGACAAGTGCAGCATCTAGCCGACGACGCCCGTCGATAAAAATGAGGTGATTAGGTAGCGATCGCGCCTGAGAAGACTCAAAACAATCCCAATTATCAGTTTCTACTATCGGGTTTACATCACTTTCAGACAGTGAAAGCTCTTCGCTGATTTGAATTGGCGGCTCGTAGTCATTTCCCCACGGTTCCAAACGAAAGTTATGCGATCGCCAAAAGTTACTTACATAATTATCCTCTAACATTTGGCTTTTGCTCAGTAAATACTATGGTTTTAATAAATGCTATGTTTTCAACATTACTCTTATTAGTCTAAAATTGCCAACTTTATAGATTCATTTCATTGCATCAGTTGACTTGATTTATACAATACAATTTTCACTATCGAATAAATTTGGTGTTGCGCCTCTTGGCACAACTTTCACGTTGAGCCAAGAGGCAGTATGGTATTGAGCCGATATCTGAGTAATTTTCTGCAAAATGGTCTGGAAACCCTTGTCCTGTCTGCTTTTGATAATTTGTCACTTCAGAGTCAAAAGCCAATGTTGAGCAAAAGAGTCACCCACCATTACCAACCAAAAACGCTTGTGGTCAGCCATCTACGGTTTTGAGCCAGAAGCGTTTCTTAATTTTTGATTGATGATGACGGAGATTCCACTTTTTTAGTGATACGTGTAATGGGGCGGAATAAGCTTATCCAGAGGATAAACTTTACATAAAAGTTTTTGTTTGAATTTCTGGCAGATTTGAGGCACTCATACCCGAAACTATTGTACGCTTAAGCATTGGGTGATTAGTATGAGTAAATCCCGTGTCAGAGTCAGGATGGAAACAAATAACAGTTAATTTATCTTCCATTGTCCGAAACTTATGAAGGCTATTGGCAGGAATAAAAATAGTAATACCTGGCTGCAATGGAGTAGTACCATCAGGTGTTTCACACTCCCCACTGCCTTCGACTACAATGATTAGCCTATAGCTAGGATGAGTATGAGCGGTCTGATCTACGCCTGGGGGGAAATAGAGAGCATTAAGGCAAGGATCTCCCTGCATAATTGGGGGAATTAGCACATTATCTGTACCTCCATTGATGTAACCCAATCGACCAATGGATTCAATTGCCCCTCCGATAAGAAATACCCCTCTAAAAGCTGGACAAGTAACCAAAAAACCCGATGAATCTTTACCACCAACCCAACCTTCTCCAGGCAAACTGAAGTACATACCAGGGTGAAGTTTGTAGTCCTGCAAACCCGCACTGCGATATAAAACAGGATTACCGCTGTAAACAAAGCCAAAATGAGTTCCTGTATCGGGAAGTTGAATAGATTCTCCATTCCAAGCCATAAAACTATCTGGTGCTTGTTCGTTAAATTTAGAAAGATCACCATGAGTTAACTGTTGATAAATTTGAAGTTTCATGATCGATTTACTTTACGTATTTATTATTGGGACTTGAGACATTTCAGGTACAAAAATACCTGAAACCCTTGTTGAAAAAGGAAATAGACAATTAGGCAAAAATGATTCCAATTTACTTCAATTCAGTTATATCAAAGTTAGGCAATCAACTTATGTCAACTCTAGTAATCCTAGCGGTAACATGGTTTTTTACTAAATTATATTATTCATATCAAATATCTGATTAATTTGACCAAATTATATAAAGAACTTACCCAGTTATTAGAAATTAGTATAAATAGACGATTAAGTTATAATTTAATCAATTTATACAATGATAAGTCTATTCAGAGGATAAGGCTGATTTATCATCAATAGGTAAGATTAATGTATCTAAAATTTCTTTACGAACTTTGGGATTAATAACACAATCAGTATTCATACACTCTACTAAGAGTAGATTAGCTTCATAATACTTCTTAAGCAATTTAGTCTCGTCATCATTAAATTGCCAAGGATGACTTCCTATTTGACGGTTGTCCTTAGCCAGACTTCTAGAATCATCAGCTAAACGCTTCAGCTGTTCTTCATTCTCAGGCTGAGTATCTTTATAGTATATTTCTTCTAAAGCATTTCTTATTTTTTGGTCTAACTGCTTAGATTTAAGAGCATATTTGACAGCAATATACATAGCTTCATTAGCTGAGGATACATCAATAATTTTTTGTTCTCCTTGAGCTATATTTTTATCGTATTTTTCAGCAATATGAATACCTTCTTCAAAATCAGTATCTTGAAAAACGCGAGCAAAAAAGCTTCCGCAAACTAAATAATTAGCTGAACTATCTAGTAGTAAACTGAGTCGTCGCTCTTGATCTATATCAAAATCAATATCAAAATAAAAAGCTCGTATAGCAGATGATTTCACAGAATTATAATGAATTAAATGACTTTTTGTGTACATAACCAAGAAAATTTTGTAGTTTTTCATTATTGTCTAGAATTTGATCAATTTTTTCTTTCATTATTTTGAAAAGTAATGAAGCATCTGGTTGAGCCATTTCTGCTGATAATAGAAATACTTCTCGCCAGTAGCTATCGCTCAAATTGTTCACTAACTCTTGAAAAGCTTCTATCTCTGATCGCTTTCTAATATTGATTTCACGAGCAGTAAAGTATTCATGAAAAGTGAGGTGAGAAAAGGAATAAACTCCTTTAGCTCGTTCTACTAAAAGTCCATGCTGTGCCTCAATTACGTGTAAAACTGCTTCGCTATCTAGTTGGATATCTTCTTTATCTCTATCAGCATTACTGCGTAGATTCTGTATATATTCTTTGATATAACTTTTTGCTTCTTTTTGAGAAAAGAAAAACTCTTTCTCTTTGAAAGTCTTAAAAGCAATATAACTTAATAAATCTTTCTTCCTTTGAAGAGATAGTTGTTGATAGACTTGCTCTCGTTGAATTCCTCGTTTAGCATCCCACTTACTGAGAAGAATTTCAATACCTTCTGTATATAACTCTGAACGATTATTAGGAGAATTACATTTTTCTTCAAAAACTAAACATATTAAAGTTAATAGTAGAGGTGTAACTGCTAATTGAGATAAACGATAATTATTTTTTAATGCTTTAGCTACCTCTTCTGCTTTAATAAAATTTTTATTTTCAAACCATTGAGAGATGAATCTATCAATTTGTTGAGCATTAAAATCTGCTACTTCAACCTCAGTAAACTTGTCGAATACATTATAAGAGTATTCTTTAGCTGCTATTCTACAGGTAATAATAAAATAATTATCATAATATATTCTAGATAAACTTCTAATTTCGTTTAAAGTTCGTTCGTAATGTTCATTTTTTACTTCATCCAATCCATCTAGTAAAACCAAAACTGATTTCCGTACAAATAGTTCTTGAATTTGCTCTACATTTACTCCACACTCA
The DNA here is from genome assembly GCF_026127265.1 of Nostoc sp. KVJ3. Taxonomy (GTDB): domain Bacteria; phylum Cyanobacteriota; class Cyanobacteriia; order Cyanobacteriales; family Nostocaceae; genus Nostoc. The sequence goes on along the minus strand of NZ_WWFG01000013.1, from coordinate 3,496 downwards.
GAAAATAATTGCCCCATGTATTCTAATATAGAAGGAGAATTAGGAGATTCAGAAAAAATACTTGAGATTAATAAAAATAGGAACAAGATTGGGCAGGAATATTCCTGGTTACACTGAAGAGCTAGATGCTTGATAAAAGTTGTTTTTCCAGCTCCTGGCTTCCCTAGAACAATTAGTTTTTTATATTTTTTGACTGCACTTTCGCCCAGAACTCGTTCTTCAGTTACCCTGCCTAATCCAAATCTTTCCAAATCTTCTAAATTAGATTCTGCGAGGAATTCTTTAATTGTCTTACGTTATGAGCAGTCAGCTTCTCTAAAATATTGACATCTGTGTAGATTTGACTTATCCCTATCGGTTGCGACATATCCAGAACGCGCATTGTGCCGCACCATTCTTGAATGATATCTCTTACCTGACTGCGTACTTTTTGCACCAAAGATGTTATCTCAGCCTCGTCTTTATGACTCGACTCAGTTAAGTCTTGGTTAACCATTGGTTCGGAGATAGTAATTTTGTACCCAGTCTTGATCAAAACCCAAGTCTGCTCCAATCTGGAGAAAATTCTCCAATAAAATCGGTTTGCCGTTAAGCAAGGCACTAATTACTGAACGATGAATTCCTAGCTTATCGGCTAGCATCTTTTGCGTTAATCCTCGCTTGATTAACGCTTCTTGACAAGCTGGATTCCTTGTGGAGAAGCTTGTAAAGTTGGTTTTGCCATAAGTGTCTGCATCAAAAAGCTTTACAGCCATTATAGTACCACCATAAACCGACCTGTAAAAATCTTAAGACCGACATTGCTTGACAGAATAAACCGACATTGTTATATCATTTGAGGCAATACTGAGAACAACACGTAGACAAACACAGGCGCAAGCGCACTCGCACAAGAGGAGGCTAAGGCTTTATGGACACTGGGGTGATTATGAATTAATTAAAAATATGCCTAGGCCAGGTTGTCCGCTAGCTTTTAGGTTAAGAACTATAGAGGGAAATAATTTAGATTTGCTTGTTCCGAATGTAGGCAGCTTTAGTTTTTCTAAAGAACAACTAGGAGATTTTGCGCTTGAGCATTCCCTTCCGATATCACTTTTTGATTTGATGAATTTAGTCGAGAATAAAGAGATTAATTGTCCATCGCTTTTTCTGCAAGCGGCTCTCACTGCTTTATCTTTGGGGCATGGATATGGTGTTATTAATCTAGAATATCTGATACAAGAACATTCATTGTGGACAGTTGGACTTTCCTACCGAATATGTACGGGGTCAAAGAAAGCGGTTTAGTTATTGCATCTGCTTTTTGTGTAAAAAATAGTTGTTTGAACTAAATTGGAATAATTAAAAACTTAGTTTATTAGCAAGCTGGAGGATTAGAAACTTAATCACAAAAGCTGGTCAGTGATATGTCGCTGACCAGCTTTGTTGTTGGAATTTACATAGAAAATGAGGGTCTGACATCTATGAACAAAATCGTAAGATGCAATTACTTGAACAAAACTACACGGCTCCAAGTTGTTAGAGGTGTTCATCCTCTACTGTGAGCGGAGAAAATATGTAGTCCAGAAAAATTGTCAGTTTTGATGCACACATAAACGCAGTATCAAACTTTTAGCGTGTTGCAACTACTCTCGGTTGCTGTAGTCGAGGGTGCATTTCTCTCTAAATTTCACTCTGAAAAAAGGTAAAAACCATGAAAACTAAACTAAATGATGACCGTAATCTCTTATTCGATTGGGCTTGTAAGGGTCTGAAATATTTTCTGCTGACTCTGCTTGGTTTTGCGATTGCATTGGTCATATCTAGAGTTTTTGGAGCTTCCACAATTGTTCAGATGCTTCTAGACCTAAGTGTATGGGAATGGCTTTTACGTATTGCAGTCTTTATCTTCTGTTTTTTTGCGGTCGCCATAATTTATGAGTCTTCTCGTTAATTCGCCCTTGTATAGCAGTGGATAAATCTTGGGAGCTTTTATATAAAAAGCGTAGTTGGCAGCTTCTCTCTAATTACGCCTGTTGGCATCACCGTGCCAAAACGGGAAAATTGTACGCTAAGGCTGAAAATTATATCAGATAAGCATTTCAGCGATACTTGTTTTCTTTAACTCGCAAAGGACGCAGATGGTCAAAACTGGTTGCCTGCTTCAAATTCCAGACATAATCACCAGTGAGATTGATATGCTCCCAACCCAACGGTGATAAATGTTGCAAATGTTCTTCAGGAATATTCATCCCTTGTTCCTGCAAATAATCCACGGCTTTTTCTAAGTACACCGTATTCCACAGAACAATAGCAGCAATCACCAAATTCAACCCACTGGCCCGATAAAACTGGTCTTCATAAGAGCGATCGCGCAGCTCCCCCAACCGATTAAAAAACACGCTCTTTCAGGGTATGTTTTGCCTCACCCTTATTTAGTCCTGCCGTAGCCCGTCGTCTCAATTCTGGACTTTGCAACCAGGAGAGAGTAAACAAAGTCCGCTCAATTCTTCCCAACTCCCGCAAAGCTAAAGCTAAACGATTCTGCCGAGGATAAGAAGCTAATTTCCTTAACATCAAAGAAGCAGTCACCGTCCCCGTCCGAATTGAACTAGCAAGGCGTAGAATTTCATCCCAAGATTCCTGAATTAATTTCACATTAATCTTGTCACCGAAGAGGGGTGCCAAAGGCGAATCAGGAGAACTAGGTTCAAAAGTATACAATTTCTTATCAGGTAAATCGCGCATTCGAGGTGCAAATCAAATCCCAGCAGGTGGCACATTGCGAAGACATGCTCGGTATAGCCACTTGTATCCGTATAATGCTCCTGAATCTGTAAATCACTCTCGTGATACAACAAACCATCCAAAACGTGAGTTGCATCCCGAATCGTGGCGTTAATTACCTTAACGTGAAACGGAGCATACTGGTCGGAAATATGCGTGTAAAAAATCACGCTTCTATCTTTACCATATTTGGCATTGATCTCTTCATTAAAACTACGATGTCCAGCCGCTTTAAACCGTTGTCCATCAGAAGAAGATGTTGTTCCATCACCCCAATAAGCAGCAAAAGGCACTTGTGTATGGAAATTTACCACCTCAGCCATTGCTTTGGAATAAGTTTCATCACGAATATACCAATCTGCCACCCAAGCTAAACGCTCAAAGGACATTCCTTGAGTTGCGTCCGCCATCCGCGTTAAACCTAAATTAATCCCATCAGCAAGTAAGGCACTTAACAAAACAACTTTATCAGATACTTGTTCTCCTGAATGTAAATGCGTAAAATGTTTCGTAAATTGCGTCCAAGAATCAACTTCTACTAACAAATCAGTCAACTTAATTCTTGGCAGTAAACTATGAACTGTTCTGCTAAATCCATCAACCTCCTTTGGGACAGCATTGGTAAGAGGAGTGATAATTAACTGTTCGTTCTCTATCCTGACATCAACCAGTTTCTTTTCTGCCATTAAAGAAGAAACAAACGCTAATTGTTCAGACAATTCAAGTGAGC
>NZ_WWFG01000012.1 GCF_026127265.1 Nostoc sp. KVJ3 | reverse complement strand
ATGTGGGCCGAACGTCAGATTTTCATCACCAGGGAAAAGGGCAGCGATTCAGGGGTGCATCCCTTGAGAGACGATGAAATAACTTTGCTCAAAGAACTCAGAGAGATGTTGCCCGATAGCAAATATATTTCGTTTCCGAGCGTGGTGAGGTGATGTCCACTGATGCGGTGCGAAAGCTGCTTGGGCGACTGGCGGCACAGGCTGGGCTTGATATCAAAGTTCACTGTCACATGATGCGCCATGCTTGCGGTTACTATCTGGTGAATCAAGGTTATAACACTAGAGAGATTCAAGATTTTTTGGGACACCGCGATATCAAACACACTGAAAAATATACAAAGTTAAATGCTCGACGCTTCCTGAATTTTGATTGGGTGATTTGTAACGATCTTTGCGTCGAGCGACCCCAAGACATTGCAGGGCTATTAGCGATCCCATAAGCATTCTATCCATCAACATTTTTTGCCATTCCAAGTACCAATTAACCTGTATGCGCTCATTTGACCCCAGAAACTAGGAACCCTGAGAGATGTTTCTTGGCTCATTTCACCCTCAGTCAGTCATTGGGAAAATAAACGACAGATTGTAGTATAAACTGCTGATTTAACTCAGAATAAGTATAAAATCAAATGGATAAAAGATTACAAACATCCCAGGTTTTTATAGATACAGAAGTATTTATTAATGCAAATTCAATTTTCATCAGGACGTTTATCAAAACTGTATACGTTTAACGTGAATGGGAAGATTACACTCATTTAACAGACATTACTATCCGCGAAATAAAAGCCAACTTAAAAAAAACAAATCGAAGAAGTTACAGAATCAGTCAATAAATTTAAGATTAAAGCTAAAATTCTCAGAGGAGTACCATCTTTTGAACCCATTTTTAATTATGATAGAGATTTAGTGCTGAAACATTACGAAGCAGAGTTAAGAGATTTTACAGAATCAAAACAACTTTCTCTATTTTCAGAAATTAATTATATTGTTAACATAATCCCTACTAAGAATGTAGCCGTAGAAATAATTTTTGATAAATATTTTAATCAACAACCACCATTCGGAGAAGCGCGAAGAAAAAATCTGAGTTTCCAGATGCGTTTACAATCTCAGCATTGGAGAAATGGTGTTGTGATAATAATAAAAATATGTACGTTATTAGCAATGACAGCGATATGAAAGCAGCTTGCGATGCAAGTAATTATCTAATTTCAATTGCGACTTTAGATGAATTATTTGACTTGATTAATGCCGAAGATAAGTACATATCTTCAATTGCACACCAATGGTTTACAGAATATAGAGAAGAAATAAAAAATGAGATAACTGAAGTTTGAAGAACTAGAGCTATTTGATTTAGTAGATGTAGATGGTGAGATTGAAAAGATTACTGTAAAAATATTAATCTCCTCCAGGAGAATTTAGTAGAAATTCAAGATGAGATTTTACATTTTACAGTTATAGCAGAAATTTCCTTTCTGCTGATGTAAGTTATCCTGATCCAGATATGACTGCTTATGATAAAGAAGATGATAAATATTATATATTTGACTATACCGAAGAAGTTTCAAACTAACAAAAAAAATCTCAGTAGAGATTGAGATGTCTTTCAGCAGAGATGAACCTCACGAACCAGAAATAGTATCTGTTAATCTTGAAACTGAAGATGGAATAAAAATTAAAGTACATGATGGATACTTGTATTATAATAAATAGCTAAACATAAATAATGGCAGTAATATATGATGGGGTCATGAATTTAAGGGTTAGTTTTTTCATCCGGTTTATACTGAGAACGGTGTTTTGCAATCAAGATACTAGCTACACGCCAATTTTTTTAGTGCTTTGTGAATTAAAACTTTGGTTACTTGAATAAATATTTATAGTGTATCTCATTAATTTTTATGTTGGAAAAACCAAACTGACTGGAAAAAATATGAAGAATATACGAGAGCGATTCTTAATGATGAAAGAGTTAAAAAATATTTAGAAGAACACTTTAACTTGCTTGATATCAAAATTCAATCAAAGAGAAATTCTCTGGAAAATCTGGGACAGAGTGGGAGGTAGATGCTTATGGATATGATGAAAATGATCTGATATTAATAGAATGCAAGCATTACAAAAATGAAACTAGAGTAGACCAAATATTATAGCTGCATTTGCTTACATTATTAAAGATGTAAGAGCCAAATTTGGAATTATTGTAACCACATCTGGACTGCAATCTGGAGCTAAGAAAGTAGCAGATGCTGAAAATATACGGTTAATAGAAGTTCATCAAAACTCAACAGATGAAAACTTTTTTGTTCGTTTTCCTGAACATCATCAGTCAGTTGCTGCATTTACTGACAAAAGGAGGACTAGGTTTTGCTTCTTTAATATCTCAAACAACGACCTATCCACTGCAAGAAGCACAACAAAAGTTGATACAGTCAAGTCGGAGTCAAGGGATAAACAGAACTGACTTTTCTGATGAAGAAATACTAGAAGAGGCTAAAAAATAATGGCAGAAGGGTAAAAGTTTCTACAAGCGATTGATCGTCTGTTAGTCGGGATTTAATAGTATGACGACATCTCTTTCAAAGGAGCTACAGTAAAGCATTCAACCCCAGATTAACCCCCAAGCGCGATCACCAACTCAAATCGTATCTGAATAATAATGATAATCAAACCGAAAGGAGGGATACGAGCGACGCTCATATCCCTCCTTTCATCCCCTAAACCATAATCATTATTAGTAAAAAAACTCGAATATTAAAAGTGAAGCATAAACTGAAATACTCATTTATGAAGCAGATCATGAGTTAAAATCTCATTTTTTAGTTCAAATCACATTTACCCACATTAGTAGGCATTTGAAAATTCACACAATTAAATGCTGTGCAGATACCCATTCTTTATTAAAAAAAACTATATCGGCCGTATCAGATTCCAAATGTGAATTCATTGACTGATAAATTATTTAGTGATGGGCCTACAATTAGACTCTGCCCTCCACTCAAAAGCATAAAGCGTCGTTGATGTCCTGTATATGAATTATGACGAATTTCAAGACCACTACAACCTAATTCATTTTGCCAACTTTTGATATATGAAGGTGTCAGACGTGCTGTTCCTCCACTAGAAGATTGCAGCATTTTTGTCGATGTTAATAAACGAATATTTGTTGAGATTTTATACCTAAAGTTGCCATATTCAGAACTGTCTCTAAACCTTTATTATCAAGGTATGCGTCAAATATTGCTTCAATATTTGAACTACCAAAGAGCAACTAGCTTGGCAAGATTTGAAGCGGTTTTTCTTCATCAAGTCTTACAGTAGTTGGTACTGAAGACCATTCAATTCTTGTACCACTAGGACTTGCTACAGAGGCAGTTGATACAGCCTGTCTTATAGCACTATCTAATTCGCCTAAATTCTCAGGAAAAGCCCAAATTGCCAGAGATTGATCAATATCTAAACCTGTAGAAATGCGCCATTTACTCTGTTTTAGCTCAATGAAAAGCTTTAGGTTATCTAAAAAGGCGAATAATAAACTGATTCTCTTGGTTTCCCTGGTATATTTCCCATCCTTTTTCCAAATATGGGATTAAGTACGCAATAATATCGTCTTATTCAAGCAAGCAGCAGGATATTGAGGAAAAGGAGTATTCGACATTATTTTACAAGATTAAATAAGTCTGTAATTTCGTATTATAAGTAAATATATATTTAAGCCTACTTCTACGGTAAACTTATCACGACATCCCTGTGAAGAAGAAAGCAACCAAAAAATTAAGCGATCACTTCAGGAGCGGGAAATGAGATTATCACGACATCGACCAAAAAGCGCCGACTGTGAGCATTCAGTCCCAGATTAACCTTTAGCGATCGCTCTGACGGCTGATGCTGGTAGATACAGTTGCTAATTTCCAGTAGCAAGGTGTATGCTGTTACACAAACTGTCTGCCAGTCAGACCGCCGACCATGACCAAACTAGACCGGTACCAGTCGCCCAGCTTCCTGATAAATACGGGATTGTTAAATCTGTTATCTACGATCGCATCAATCGGTTAGGCATCAAGCCAACCAAAATCGGTAATAAGTCTTATGTAAGTGGAGAGCAGTTAGAGCTGCTTGACCAGCTAGATGCCCACATGAAAGCGGGTGGCAGCATGGCGGACTTTGCCGACCAATACGCAAGTCATGGAGGCGGTCAGTCAGAGAATTTTGATTCTGGCATAGAGTCTGCCAGTCAGTCTGACAGTCAGTTAACAGTCGCCGGACTAACCGCCAGTCAGTTCGGCCAACTTTCGCAAGTGATTGAAGGGTTAGTGACACGGCTAATTCCTGCGATCGTCCGCCAGCTACCGGGACTGGCAAATGATCCAGTTGCTCATTTTGAGGGCATTGGAAGAAGCTTATAAAAATGGTTGGCTACTCAGCACTCGTGAACTGGCGACTTTACTAAAATTGTCTTCTTCTACAGTTTGTAGGTACGGTTCAAAGTTTGAAGACGCTGGTTTTGTGTTTACCAGAGCAGGACAAAGGAAGGGTGGAGAAGTGGCTGGTCAATTGGAAAACAGAGAAAATCTAAATAACCTTGGAGTTACGTTTCTCTAACCCAAATGAAGAGAAATAGACGTTGACGTAATTGAGAAATGACATAGAGAAAACAATGTCCTCGTATATTTGATGAGGATTTGAGAAATGCCATCGCGTAAAAATACCCTATCTCTCATCTAGTTATGCTGCTCAGTTCCTTGGTGGGACAGTAATTTTAAGATTACTTGGTGACATTAGGCATTAGGCTATTATTTAGGTTTCATAAACTGGAACCATTATCTGTTTCAAGGCTTTGTTACAATGCCTCTTAAGTTACACAACTTTGAGTGGGAGGGAGAGCGTTTAGTCCAGAGAGAAACTGAACCTCATCATATTGCTGGCGTATTAGCTTCAATTCGATTGACGCTAGAAAACTCAGATTGCGATTGGGAAGATATTTACTCAGCTTATTATGAGTGCGAAGAAGATGGAACGATTACTTTTTATGAGGGTGAAAGTGCTGAAGCAGGTAATCCAGGAATATGGACTTATGTAGTTTATAGCTGTCCTGTTGGCCAAGAAGAGGTAGTAAAAAAATCCAGATATCAACACTTTAGCTCCGGCGCAAGAACTGCGACAGCTTATATATAAGTTTATTTTTCAAGAATTAGCAGAGTATAGGCAACAGCTTGGTCTGACTCCAGCAGGTAGTGAGGATGATCGCGCTACAATCGCAAAGTTAGAGCTGGGTGATAGCGTATTTTTTGGGATTAGTGCTGGCAGTAATCCGCAAATTACACTTAAAGTAAATCCAATTAGTCGCACACATGCTGAAGCTGATGCCTTCCAACAAGCGTTTGATGCAGGATTAAGAGGAGGTCGAGCGCGTTTAACAGTTGATCGGGATCTTTGCAGAGCATGTGGTCAGAACGGAGGTGTGAAAGGAATGGCTAAAACAGCTTGGTTTAGAAGAAATAGAAGTTATTAGCCCTAGCGGTCGTCAGACGATTACACTGAAGTGAGGTTAATTATGTTCATAACAAAATTTTCAGTTGAAGATTGGATTGGAATCAAAACAGGGTTGTGTAGAGCAAGCCGATAGTTGGCAAGAAATAGAATCAGCTATTAGAGAGTTGGACGGGCATCAAAAACACTTGTAACCCTAGAAACAGATAGGGAAACTCACATGGCTGTGGTGGTGGTAAAGGCAAATATGTAGTGTATTTGACATTTGATAATGAGAGTTTTCATTATCTTGTTGACCCAGCTAAATCAGATATAGAGGAATTCGTGATAGTTGGAGGGCAAGAAGGTGTTTATCCTGCCAAGTCCTGCGTTGACTTGAATACAACCCTTAAAGCTGCCAAAGCTTTCGCGGTGCTTGGGACAATGGAAGAATCAGTTATTTGGGAAAAAGATGAAGTTGTTGAGCGAGTATAAGAAATAGTCAGCGCATCTTATATCAGGCAGGCAAGTTTTGTTCAGAGTATATGCTCTACTCTGTACCATTTAAACCCAAATTACACGATTGTCGGCTCAACGCCATATCAATACATAGCCAGCAATTACACGTAATGGCTCTAACGTGGAATACAATCGCTCCCTACTTAAACCTGATAGTCCAGCAGTCTGATTGCAAATCAGCTGGGAGTTCTGCGGGAAACTCATCACTCAGTTGCTAGTTCGTAAACAATCTTGGTCAAGGAAGCACCAGGGTCAAAACTGACTATCAGATTTGACATTGACTGTGGTTGTGATTATCCATAAAAGCTGCTTTTAACTTAAATGCAAAATTGGTTGTGAACATCACTCTACTGACCATTTTGTTGAAGGCAAATTTTATCCAGTTGGTTATTCTTTTTTCGCTGCTGTTAATTAAGTCGTTACTTTTCTGCTAAGAAATTCGATTTAGAAAAGTGTGCCATAACAGATCCATGCCAGATCCACAAAACGAGCCGTTGCAGATCCATTACAGTGACAATATTGATCCAAACAGATCCATTTGTCTGACATACGTATTGTAAGTATAATTTTTACTTTCAACAATGATTAACTATTGACAAAGATTATGCCATGAGAGATCCAATACAAATCCATCAGCGATCCATTACATATTCATCTAACAGTTGATTGAGTAGCCCAAAAAAACCTTTGGTGAGTAGCAAGCTATGTTGCTGTCCGGACATTTTTTCTCTTGAAAAAAACCCCCCCAGGTGCGGCAACAAAACTTGCCCTCCTTTCACGGTTCCCCTACCTAAGTAGGTCAACCACCGTGACAGAGGGAAGATGATACGAAAATCATCAAAACTAGAGTGCCGATTCAGTAATGGAATAGTTATACGTATTGAGGAAGTTCCAATACATACTCGCATTGCAATGATGTTATTTTCGTGCAGGCGGACATCGGGATGACCCTGCGATTGCACTCTACACAAAGCTTGGGGTACGCGAAGATGTGCTTCATTTCGATATTGCTGTCCCGGTCGGCGATGAAGATGCCTAACAACCGGAATGCACCGGAACTTTGGAGTATAGTAGCAGTATTGGTCTGAGTCCGGCGATCGCGAACGTTAGCCAGCAGGTATTGAGCGCATCTCAATTAAGCAAAAAGCAGGAGGGTTTGAAACTGTAAGTTAAATTATTAACAAATCTACCAAAAACTTACTGATTGTCCATATCTCTAATCAATGGCATTTATAAGGTATTTACAAGGATTTCTCTTTAAAGGCAAATATAAGGAATATGAATGGCATTTCAATGGCATACCAATGGCAGATATAAGGATTTACTGCTGCCTCAAATTGAATTTTTGAAAAATTTGGTGATTCTGCCAAAAATAAGGTTTCGCAATGGCAGATGCAAGGTATTTATAAGGTAAACCAACGGTAAATCTAAGGATGTGTACCCCAAAAGCCTCATAAGCGACCCTGATTTATACCGCAAAAATTCCTGACCAAAACTCTCGCACAGTACGCAAAAAAGTTTTGACAGATTTTTTGAGTCAAAATCGAGAAAGAAAAAAACAGACATCAAAAATTACTACTAAAAGACTACATTAGCACTACAAAAACAGCTTTTAAAGAGTCAAATCATCTTCTGGTTGGTGATGCTGTTGAAATAACTGCTTTTGATAATCAAGAAGCTGCTGATTCCAATCTTTGGCTTTGGGCTTTAGCCTTTTGGACTGTGGCAGTAGTTCCAATACAGCCCGTGCAGCTGCATCCCCAGCATTATCCGTCAAAAGCCACGCTGACATGAGGAATGTTCTGCAATCGCTCCACAGGCAAGCTGTTGGGGTTATCTACTGCCAGAAAGAGAGTTCTAGTCTTTGGCGCACCTTGAACCTGATACTCCAGCATGGCAAAGGATATGGCATCAATGGGCGACTTCAAAAGCACCAATTTCTCGACTGCATCAGTAGGCTGTCCACCAAGTGGAAGTGAAACCAACCCTCACGCCGCTTAGTCCCTTTCTCATAACCCTTGAAACTGTTGTTTTTCTCCCCCGAAGTTTAGAGCGGTGGAAGCCGCCGCTCCGACTTCTCCCCGTGTACCGCGCAGAATGCACCGCTTGGTTGTCCGTCTAGATTCCGCATCACAAACACAGCGTTTTGTTGGTCATCAGCATAAACCAGTCCAGTGCTGTGTAGAAGTTCCACAAAATCTTGGGGTAAGCCACGTTTCTGGTAAGGTAATGTTCTACTCCTGGCCAATTGGCTTTATCCTCAACTCTTAGCTGGAATTGGGGACGTGGCTCTGACTGGATAATCTCAGCTGTCATCTTAAGGGCGTGAGATATCGCCGCCCGTTCTGCCCCAGCTTCACCGAAACGCTCATGCAACCATGCGATCGCTTGCCGGAAATTGCACCCATTAACGTGCATTTACCAAGTCAATCGCACCGCCACCGCCTTTCTGCTGTTGGGGTGAGAAATCGTAAAACTTCGATCCATCTATATTAATGATGTGTCCGTGACCCCTCCACCTTTCATGATCATGATTTAGCCCAACTCCCAGGCGACATCCTCCAAGGGCAAGTCCGCGCATTTGTTGAGTCTGAGCCTCTAACGATCGCACCCGCTTCTCTAGTTGCTGTCGTTCCTTTCGCTAGCCTCGCCCGTTGCTCTGCCCTCTCCAATCGCTCTGCCATGAACGAACGGTCAGCCAGTTGGTGATTAATTGCTTGGAACTGGTCATCTGACTGAATCCTGGCTACATAACTACTAGCTGATTCAAATGGCCTGGCGCTAATTGGTTATTTGTAATGACTGCGGTGAGTGGTTCACTGTTAACCGCTTGGTAATATTCCTTTACTTTAGTGTGGGTTGCTTTGCTGCCCTTTACCCCACGTTCAATGCCCAAAGGAGCGAGTGCAGCAGCATAACTATCTTGGAGTTTGGATAACTTAATTCTTCCCTGTCCACCTCTGCCGCCAAACATCGCATCATGACTAAGCCGACCAGTTTTCTCGTTCACTGGCACGATGTAGGCGTGGATATGTGGGGTACTTCATCTAGGGGAGTTCTGCCCTGACGCACTTTGATCCATAGTTTGAGCCAGCCAGTCACGAGATGCGAATCGCCATTGCTGCATTTCTCATCAGACCACTGCCCAGACAGAGATGGATTTAAGGGGCGGAAATATTCTGGCGATGCCGAGAGAAACATCTCGGTGCATAACACCGCATCCTTTCGGGGTAGATGCTTGAGGGTGGAGATTTTCTCTTTAACTATCTCCTCTAAAGAGCGTGAGTCTTCTCCCCCAATCAACCGGACATTCTTTCTAGTTGGATCTGCATTGGGTGTTTCTCTATTCCTTAACACATGGTCATCACTGCCAGCGACATTGCCAAATGTTTTTAGTTTCTCAATTCTGAGAATGGTCAGGGGCGACATAGAGGATTTATACTACTTTTGCAGCACTTTGTACTACTCACCAACCCGTAGGGCGAACGGCGGTTTCGTGTCATGAGCGCAGCGAGAGATGGCGTAAGCCACCCGCAGGGCATGAAACCATAGTGAGTATATGGTATACATTATACCCAGCCCGAAATCCACTTTTGGGTAGAATCCACCAGGAGCATTTCACCCAAATTACCCTCAAATTACCCCAATTAGACCCAATTGGCTGTCCTTTGACTGTCGTTGGTTTTTTCGTGCCTACCCGAAAACGACTGTCGTTTGACTATCCTTTCACTATCAATTGTGTATCGTTGGGTAATCTTGGGGATAAATGGGGGTATTTTGCCACATGGAAGTTTTTGTATCAAAGTACACTATGTCCAGAGTGTGACAACTGAGACTTGTCACTTTTGTCACTCATTAGACTACAAGAATCAAGCTGACGGGTTGAAGAGAGTGAACTGTACAGTCACTTTTGTCGTGATTGTGTAGTTCTTCAGTAGTATTTGTTGATGGCTCTTACTTCTGCTTCTGCTTTTCAATTTTGACTCTCAACAAACTTTCCGCCAAATATGGCGTACTGTGCGTCAGAAAAAAGATGGATTACAGAGCTTAAAAGCTTTTAAGCGAATTTCCCAAGAATTACCAATTATTGGGAGCAAATGGGAGACTTCTAACAAGTCTTGGAAACTGTTCGATTTATTGGGAATTTTTGAGCTAATGAGAATTTTGTAACTGGATGATTTTTAAGGGGTAAAAAGGTAAGAAAAAATTGGAGAATTGGGAGATATTGTCTAGATATTGGGAGATGTTGAATGTAGTTGGTGAGGCGGGGAAAAATGGATGTTTTTTCGAGGTTTTATCTCAGATGCACGAATTGAGTCAAATTAAGAAGCTAGTGCCAAAATTGTAATATTTATTGATAAATGTGGAGATGATCACGGTTTGGGCGGTTCATATTGAGACTAGTTATCAGTTGTTTATGCAAAAAAAGGGTCAAAAACAGGGAAAATTTTTTTTGTGGATTTTGTTTTTTAATGTTGAGTCTTAATTCTGTTTCAAGGGGAATGCTCAACGTTCACAATGAAGTGAACAACTACGATAGCCAAGCGATCGCGCACCTTGTGGTCAACCTAATCCAAGATAAAATCAGGAACGAAAAAATGAAATTCATGATGAGCCAGGGGTAAGGTATGGAAGTCAAAAGCGAAGTGACAATAAAATTTAGCGGCTCACTGCCAACAGCCACACCTCTTCCGAACAAGAAAGTTGCAATCGAGTTGACTGATCAGAACGGCATAGTCTTCACTGCTCAAGTTAATGCAAAAAGTTGGCGGAAGCTGAAACTAGCGCCTCAGAATTTGCAGACTGGGCTGGGGCCGTTTCTGGCAAGCTTGGTCAACGAACAGAGAACGGGTTTGAGATCGTTGACGCAGGAATCCAAACTTTTTGAAAAGAAGGCGAAGGAAGTCAAACCAGATGTAGCGGCGGCTGAAGCTGGCGCTTCTTCATAGATGTAGCGACCTGCAATTATAAATCCCTAAACCTGCAATCAAGGGATTTTCAAACCAGGATTAAATGCAACTATAATTTCTTTTGAACCAGAATTAATTGCAACTGAACCAGGATTAAATACAACCAACCTGCAATCATCCGTTTCGACCAGGATTATTTGCAAATAGACTCAACGCTTTGCCAGAACTGAGTCTTCAGTATTGACAGAGGTTTGTTAAAAAACTCATTTGAAAATTTGATAGATTAACTTTGAATTCTTTACCGAGTTTTTTTAACTAGAAAACATACGTTTACCGTTCTCTAAGGCTTATCGGTACGGCAGTAAAGAAAACGTTCGTTTCTTTTACTTTTATAGTTGCAGATAATCCTGGCTCAAACCAATGATTGCAGGCTCAGTTGCAAATAATCCTGGCTCAGTTGCATTTAATCCTGGCTGAAGCGCAATTATAGTTGCATTTAATCCTGGTTGTAAATGTCTTGATTGCAGGTTTGAGCGATTAGTATTGCAGGTCGCTACACATAGACAGTGTAAATAGCTATGTTATTGAAAAGTTGTTGTGAAGCGATTTTGAAGAGTCAGCGATCACCGAAGACATTCACCGACAGTTCATTCTAAGATGGGCATATATACAGAAATCCTTATAGTGAACTCTCATTATTCAATTGTGTCTTTTAGGCACATCAACCACATCAATCGCCCCCATATTCTGGGGGTATTTTTATGGCGGTAGTGGATCTTGCAGTGCCATTGGGCTGTGTTAACGTCTGGTACATTCTAAAGTTTTCCGGTGGGGTTAGCGAAGAACTTCAAAGTGGTGAATATCAATCAAAGCCAGATGACAGAGCAAGTATAAAACTATGTGCATGGTTACAGCGCAATTCATTAAGCTCTTTACTACAAACCTGATTTCAGTAGAGGAAACAGTTAATCCCACCAAGCATATAACTGTTGAGAATTAATCTCTAATTCATCGCAACCCCACACAAATTTTACAAATTCACCTGCAAAGTCTAAGTCTTTCACCCCTTTAACTGTAATTGCATCAATCACCAAATTCGGCCGTCTGTATCATTGATGACTACACCATCAAAAAATTGCTGTCGCTTCTATACTTTTACAACGTTGCCCAAATTCAATAAATGAACCAACGGATGGAGCAGCATTAAAACTTGCATTTAGTGTAGTGTAGCCTGATTGAATAACTTGCTCCAATGATTCTAAAGATAGTCCCTGAAATTTGATTGCGTTGGAGTATATTCTGTAATTGAGTTCCCTAAAATTTCTTCAAGACGTTGAACCATATATTTATATCCATATTAAATAAATTTTCAGTATAAGCATATTCCTTAGTCTAGTAAATGCAGATGGTAACGAACTAGAGGAATACAACGTAAGTTTACCGGCGTTAGCTAAGACCAGAGATATTTACAAAGACTTCAATGGTAAACCTATTATTTTAAGGATTAATTATGGGTAAAGATTTCATTAATCTAAGTGATTTACTTAATCATCATAATTAATTTTAAAGCAAATCAAACAGCATCCCGACTACAAAAAGGTAAAATATTCACCAGATTTTACAGTTGCAGACGCGATTGCAGCTTTAGAAGAACTACGAACAGAGATACAATAATGAAACCAGGGTACATTTATTTAATTCATAGTGTAGGCACATATAGATACAAAATAGGGCTAACTGTAGCACCACGGACACCAGAGGAAAGATTAAAAGAACTGAATAGCCGTCAAAGTCCCTACCCGTTGAAACTCATTCATTATGTGTTTGTTACTGACGTTTACAAAGTAGAGAAGAGATTCATCAAGCTTGTAAGTCATTTAATGTTTATAGGGAGTGGTTTGAATTTACAAAGAACGCATATTTGCAACAAGTTATTCAGTTAATGGAGCGTAGTAATGTAGCGCCAATACCAAATAATTATCAGGATTACGGTCAACATCATCAAAAACTAAATGTTTCTTTGCCTATAATTCCTAGAGATATTGAACGTGCAAGTCAAGAGAGAGAGGAAATCCCAAAATATTTAATATCTAGACGATATGAACCTCACAATCGGTTGAGACAAGGCATAGTCGGGGAGAAAAACAAGAAGAAGAAAATTAAGAAAAGGGAACCCACTGTTTAGGTAAAGTTTTCAATAATAATTTTTTATTTTTAGTAGCAATAGTCATTTGTATTATTTTATTTTTATATGTTGTGAGTAGATTGATTTAAAAGTGCGTGAATGGGATGATACAGCAAGGGTTTGAAGCCCTTAAATTTCAGAAACTTCAATTGATACAGTTTTATCCCTAAGTTAAATTTTCGTTTCAACTCTTAGTAGCGGTTACGTCCACCGCCACTGTATCCTCCCCGGTTCCCACCAGATGAACCTCTGTCTTCTCTGGGTTTAGCTTTATTCACTTTCAGGTCACGACCCATCCACTCAGCACCATCAAGACCCTCAATGGCAGCTGCTTCTTCTGCATCTGTTCCCATTTCTACAAATCCGAAACCGCGTAGTTGTCCTGTTTCGCGGTCAGTAGGTAGTTGAACACGCTTTACAGTCCCATATTCTGCAAAAATACCCTTAATATCATCTTCCTTAACTTCGTAAGAGAGGTTGCCTACATAAATTGACATTGATTATCTCCAAAAATATTAGTGTGTAGAGATTTAAATTTTGGAGAAAAGTCTGTAGATACCAAAAGGGGAAAGCCTGTCAATACTAACAACAAAAATACTCACTCCTTTAACTCTCGTTTTCTAGGATGACATAGAAGCCAATTCTCTGCATCCAGTAAAAGGTTAATTAACCAGTGATGTAAGACTAGGTGCGATTGCCTCAGTTGGCTACTCATCCATCTGGGTACCCAGATTTTTGACTTTTTCTAACGCCTCTACTACACCAACTTCATCAGCTAGTCGGATAAATGCACTGGCTAATTCTTCTAACAAGTCGCTCCTATCCACATATTCCCCTCGTCTGCCAAGTCCATCAGCACTCGATTGATCTGCCTGCTCAATTTTTTCGGAATGCGAAAAGTGGTTTGGGTATAGTCGGGATTCTCACGCTTGGCTAATTTATCTTTATCCTTTAAGTGTTTAGATGACCGGGTTACTGGCTGTTGAGGTTGTTGGGTGGTTGAATTCTCAGGTAACTGGGTTTTTAGTTGTTCAGATAGCTGATTTTCTGGGTATCCAGGTGTTTGGGCAGTTGCGTTATCAGATGTTTGACTTTCACCTGTTCAGGTAACTGGCTTAATGATTCTTCGGTTGCTTGAGTATCTAGCTGTTCAGATAGCTGATTTTCTGGGTATCCAGGTAGTTGGGTTGTCAAATTTTCAGGTGGTTGATTTTTCACCTCATTAAGTGGCTGGCTTAATGATTCTTCGGTTGGTTGAGTATCTAGCTGTTCAGATAGCTGATTTTCTGGGTATCCAGGTAGTTGGGTATTTTCTTGGGCTGCCCCTAAGACCTCACTAAATCGGCTCACCCTTTTATTGCTTGAATCACTTCGTTTTTTATTTCCGTCCAATCCCGCCATGCTACTTTGCCCCCTCGAACCTTATAAACAGGAACTCCACTAGTCACCGCATCCTTATAAGCTTTGTAAAATCGAATCCCACGACTCAAAACAGGATAACCTTGTGTTAAGAGTGCTTCCATTGCTTCCTGTCCATCTCTTTGAGGCGGCGGCGGAATCATTGTAAGTAGGACTTTCCAGTTTGTATCTTGGGGCAAGGATTTTGCCATGAGTGCCATCGCATCCATGCTCAACAGGTCTGGTGGAGTTGGAACGATAAGTAGATCACAGCCCCTTGCTAAATCCTCCACTTCCACATCATTAGGGCGGGCAGGAGTGTCAAAAATTATAAATTCAAACTTCTGCTTACGCATCAACTTTGCTGCTTCCTTTTCTCCGCAGACCTGAAATGGTAGTCCCCCAGGTCTTGCCCAAGTGGTTGCTGAACGGTTCGGATCGGCATCAATAACTAAAGTTGCCCCATCATCACAAAACAGTGAGGCGAGGCAGATAGCTGAAGTTGTTTTCGACACTCCGCCCTTAAATGAGCTAAGAGAGATGATTGGCATAATCTCCCCTTATAAAAGATGGAAAAATCATATCGCACTTACACACATAAAATGTGGATGTATGAATATTTGGGTATCCAGGTATTTATGCAGCCTAAAATGAGAATCTGCGACTCAAGTAGAGTGTTGATGCATTGTTCAGCTTATTTTTCGGAAATGACAACCTGACTTACGGTGTCTCCCCAATGGAAGGCGTTTCTTCATCGGCAACGACCAAATCCACGCCACACCTCGTAGCCGCCTCCGCTAACCTTTGATCAATCGTTGCTAAAGGCAATCCCAACCGCAACGCTAATTCTAAATAAGCTGCGTCATAAGCGGCTAAACCTTCCTGTCTCCCCAGCGTCAAGGTTGCACCCAAAGCATTTGCATCAGTAGCCGTATCAACCTGAATCAATAGCGACTGTAACAAAGCAATAGCTTCCTCAGATTGTTTCTGAGTCATACGATTACGCCGTTCAGCTACCAGTAAAACATTAGCAATCTCCAGTGACCAAATCCCCGGTACAAATGCTTCAGCATCCGGCATCATTGCTAGTATCGCATTTGCAGTAGGGTTATTTTCATCCACCAAACACCAGCTAATTGCTACAGAACAATCCAAAACAAACTGCATTAAAATCTTCGCCCCTCTTCAATCATGGAGCGGATTGACGTTTTATCTAACGCTACTTCTCGCCGCAGTTGTTCCATTCTGGCAATTGCATTACTTATCGATTTTTTCGTTGTGGGCTTTCCCCAAGCGTTATATTGTGCTTGGGCTTCTGAAGATGTTGCAACTTCTGCATCAGCTAACGGCTGTATAACCACCACTACCTCAACATTTATATCTTTTAAATCAGTGGGTGTCTGGATTTGCAATATACCATCTGTCCCAATATGCGATCGCAACTTCATTGTTTCCATATCGGCATTCCAGAACTCATACTTAACAATTTTGGCAAGTACCTTAATTATGCTGCTACTTCCCTTACAAGAGATAGAAGCATAACGTTGCTACCTGGGTACACACCTAATTTGGCTGTATGAATGTCTGGGTATCCAGATATTCATATTAACTAGATACTGGCCACACTTCCATTGCCGGCCTATCCATTGCTACTGTAACGCTTTATGCGCTTTGCTCGTGTTCCATCGGAGCTAGTTCAATTATTGTCCGCTGATTGAGAGCGCGATCGCGTTTTGTGAAAACATTTTTGGTATAAATAAATTTAAGTATTATAATTAATACATGAAAACCCTAAGCTATACTGCAAAAAATACTAGAAGTTACTCAGAGTGGAACGAAATAATTGCCCAGCATTTTTTCAATCCAGAAATGTCTGGGCGTAATGTTTATCTTTACGTCACAGAGGATTTAATTAATTCATTAGGCATCTCTAAAGGGGTTACTTGCCAAGACTTTATCCAAACAGTAAAAAATGTAATTGGTCTAAGTAGTATCTGTCAACAAGCCTTGAGGAGTATGCAAAACCCGGTATGGCGATACCAACGTCAAGGTTATCCTCCATACATAGGCTATTTAGCTTTATTTGTTTTGGCAGCAGGTACTGAAGGTGATTTTTCTTCCAAAGCCTACTATCCCCGCTTGCGGGAATTACTGGGAGAAAAACCGACCTCTGGAAAATATCCAGATTTTGACGAGATGCAAAAACTTTGGAGAGATTTAGAGAAATGGGCAAATGTCGATAAATCGGATAAATTGGGCATTTTTAACGCCAACATTACTGGCAGATTAGTTCACGTTGGTATACCCATCGCCCAAACACTTTTGACTGAAAAGGAACTTAAGGCACTACCCATTATTTTTGCAGAGGCAGGCTTAGAAACAATTTCCCTTCCTTCCGAAAGACACATAACATCTTTGTTAGTAAGATACGGGCGTAGCTATCTGCGAACACGAACGCTGCAATTGCTAGAAGAAACTAGCGAAGGTAATGAATTACGTCAGGCACTGATTGAAAGAATTGTAGATGAGTTATGTAACTGGGATGGAACCACAGAATTACAATCTGAGGGGAGAACGCAGATTTACGGGGTCTTAAGACTGTGTTGCAAACTCGACTTGACTGCTAAACGTGCCAGCTTCACCTTACGTTGTACGACAAAGCATGATTTTCCTGAAGATGGTCTGATTTTAAATTTTAATAACGATTTTTATTCCTGTGACGAACATGGTAATGGTTGGTCTTCACCCATATTAAACGGTAGAAATATTGATGCTTCCATGCTAGATTGGCGTTACGCTTTCCAGATGGAATCTCCTGATAATAAATGGCGTTTTAAGTTTCCAAATTCCCATATACGAATATTTGTTGAAGGCAGAAGTCTGAGTTTACCAGGAATTGTAGAAGTAGGGAGACTTCCTAAAGGTTCGCCATTTTTTTTAGCAGTTCATCAAGAGTGCCGTACTTTGCTAGAAAGATGGGGAACATCCAGTTGTGAAGGTTTTGAGAGGTTGCATATTGTTAAAGGATTACCAAATGGATGGTACTTATTTAAAGTGACTGCTGCCCATAGTGATGAAATAGTAAAAAGCGAATATCCTATATTATCATTTTCCACTAGCATCAGACTGAGTTTAGAAGGTGGTTTACGCCTTGGAAACGGAAATTGGTTCTTTAGGTTTGCACCACCAAAATTAGTTTTACAATGCAGTGATGGAACAGCAAAATTATATTGTAATGGCAGACTGCTAGAAGATACATCTGGACAAAGTATTTATGAACTACCTCCAGATATTCCAGTAGATACAAATATTAAAATTGAAGCCCGTAATGGTGACAATGTTATTAAACGTTTATCTTTATTATTAGTAGAGGATTTCTCTTTAGTTTCAAGTATAAAAACGTCATATATTGACAGATTTGGTTTGGTTACGACCACTAAAGATGAACATTCTCCAGAAGTGAGGGGAGCATTAGTAAAGGGAGTTGATTGTCCTACTTTTAACTTCAATACTCTCCTACCAATCCAAGGCAAGCAGCGCGTTGTTTTTCTGGGCAAAGAACCGGGACAAGTTGCAATTTATCCAGAAGAATCAATACTTATTGATTGGTATCCAGTTTGGGCTATTGCTAAAGGAAGCCTTTTTGATAGAGCTATGTTTTGTGGCACCAGTTTAAAAGAATCAGAGCTAAAACTATCACCTTGTAAGGATAGAAAAAAACTGGATTCATGGAAAAAAATATTATTAGATAACCACAAGCGAACTTTGCCTCCTCTCAGCGATATTCGTCTTAAAAATTTATGGGTAGAATTCCAAAAAGGGGCAAAACGTGTATAGGAATAGCGATGAACTACTCTATGTAATTTCTGCCAATAAGGAAATGTCTTGGTTATCGTTTAAACAGGCATTTAATTATCTTCATAGTCTTAGTAAAACTGCTATTAGTGATGAGGGAGATGATATGAAAAATAAAATATTATCAACCGTTCGTGCCCTCAATTCACTCGGTCACTGTGAATTTGATTTCACTGATAATAATAGAAGAAGAGTGTATGTCGCACCACCTGTATTAATAAGATTACCTAGTGGTGGGTTTCCCCAAGCTATTTTAGCAGGAGTTAGAACACCGAATACTATAGATAAGTTAAGGAATGCTTGTCAATCTGTTGGACAACACATAAATATTGATGTGGCCGAACAAAGGAGTGAATTAATATTAGTACCTAAGCGGATAGTAGTACAAACTGAGGATATATCAGAATTACATAAAATTGCTGCTCAATTAGCCATAAATTTTATAGAAACACCATCTTCTTGGTCACTTTTGCATTTTGCCGCCTCCCTTGAAGATTCCTTAATTAATTATCAATGGTCTAATGAGCCAGAACTTAACTGGAAAAGTAAAACATTTGACGAAAATATTTTACGCTTTATCCTCTCTCCCACATCAATCGAAGATGATTCGGGAAAGAGGAAGCCGGATATCCGCCTCAGCCAATATCAACACCCCTATCGGAATACCAAGATATATTATCTTTGGCAAGAAGAAAGATGTACCCAAGTTGAACGTGACTGGGGACGATATGCTGTTCTTAAATCTGCTAAGATTCAAGTTCTTATTTACGACCAACGTCGATTTATTATGGCAGTTCCAGTTGGTGCTAAACTGCCACAACTCCTAGAAAGAGCTTTAACTTTATGCTCAGGATATGCGCCTATTTTTATAGAAAAGTTACCATTACAACAACGCACCATCAACTCCTTTTTATCTAAAGAAAAGGAAGTAGTCACCAATTTGAATGTTACAGGTTTCAATTTATTTCGAGATGTTCCCCCTCAAATAGCAGAAATGACTGCGGCTAAGTTAGATCAAACCATGTTAATTAAGTTTTTAGATATCAATTTTGAGGTAAACGATGATTGATCCAATTGGTGCTTTTGATAAAATCCGCGATAACTTAATTCTCTATATTAAGACTGCTTTCAGTACCCAGTTTCCGGAAATTGAGAAGGAACGGGAAAGGCATCTGCTTAACCCTGGAGTATTTTACCAAGAACCTTGGATTGAGCCACTGCCCAGTTATCAATTATCTGGCAAGACAATCAATAATCTAGAGGTTTCAGATGTTCCTGGTTTTAATGAAGCTTCTCTTGCAGACTTCAAAAGTTTAGCCGCTTGTGGACTTGTTGGTGATTATCCATTATATAGCCACCAAGTTGCAATGCTCCGTCAGGCATTATTAGGTGAAAATGTAGTAGTAACCGCTGGTACAGGTTCAGGTAAAACGGAATCTTTTTTGTTGCCACTTTTTGCTTACCTAGCCCAAGAATCACAAACCTGGAAAGCACCGGTAACTGAGCCAAATTACCTCAATGATTGGTGGAAAAATGAGGACTGGCAAAATAAATGTAACCCGATGGTAGAGAAAAGACGCAGTTTTAAGCGTTCTTATCGCGTACCTCAAAGAAACCATGAAACCAGGGATGCTGCTGTGAGGGCGCTAATTTTATATCCGATGAATGCACTAGTTGAAGACCAGCTTACCAGACTGCGCCGTGCTTTAGATTCTGAACAGGCACGAGATTGGTTTAAAAGTCGTAGGAATGGTAATCGAATCTATTTTGGTAGATATAACGGTGTGACACCAGTGCCAGGACAAGAGTATAAACAGAATGGGAAACCTAACGGGAAGAAAATAGAAGAACTTGTCAAACAAATGAGGAATATGCAGGAATCTGCTGATGCAGCTATTCAGCATACTATTAAACCTGATGAAGAAGATGTAAGATTCTTCTTTCCTCGTTTAGATGGGGCAGAAATGCGCTGTCGTTGGGATATGCAAGATGCCCCACCAGATATTTTAATTACTAATTATTCTATGCTCAGTATTATGCTGATGCGGGATATCGATAAAAATATTTTTGAGAAAACACGGGAATGGTTAAAGAAAGATGGTAGTATTTTTCACTTAATTGTTGATGAATTGCACCTTTATCGTGGTACTGCTGGTACAGAAGTTGCATACTTAATTCGATTATTGCTTGAAAGATTGGGACTTTATCCTGGTCATCCTCAACTAAGAATTCTTGCTTCTAGCGCATCTCTGGAACCAAATGATCCACAAAGCCGAGAATTCCTGTCTCAATTCTTTGGTAAAGAATGGCATTCTGAGCAGATTATCCCTGGCCATCTTCAGCAAGTCGTGGCAGTTGAAAGTCAAGATTTTTTACCTAGTGAACCGTTTATCGCTTTAGCAAGAACACCAGAGGTAAAAAATCTATATGAAAATGAAACCTGCCGTCAAATATTGGAATCAGAAAGTGCTGCTGTTGCTGCTAAAATGATCAATGCTTGTACAGATGCTGAAAAAATTCGTCGTGCAGTATCTTTAAATAAATTTTCTCAGATACTTTTTGGTGATAATTTAACAGATGAAAACCGCAAATTGGCAGCAAGAGGACTACTCATAGCTCGGAGTTTATGTGATAATAAGTCTCTACCTTCTTTCAGATTACACTGGTTTTTTAGAAATATTAATGGTCTTTGGGCTTGCACAAAGCCTAACTACGATTGTCATGGGGATGAAAGCAGTGAAAATCGACCAGTTGGCAAACTATTTGCCGAAAATCCCCCAATAGTTCATCAAAATTATCGAGTGTTGGAATTGCTTTACTGCGAACAATGCGGTACTGTATTTTATGGTGGAAATCGCCTAGTTTTAGACAATAATGAAGGCTTGGAGTGGGAGCTTCTACCTACAGAGCCAGATATTGAAGGAATTCCTGACCGTCAAGCTGGGAGTTTGTTGGAGCGCCGAACTTACCGCGAATATGCCATCTTTTGGCCTTTAAGAAATATTCATGAAGATGTCCCAAAAGAAAAGGGCTGGAATCAACCAAAAAGACAAGGTAGCGGTACAGAAAAAGCTCTGTGGGACAAAGCCTCTTTAGATACTTGTAGTGGTCGCGTTACTCTCGGAGACCCAGATATACCCAGTCAACAGTGGGTTAAAGGTTATATCTTTCACTTGCGAGATACAAAATCTGAAGATCAAGAATTTATGCGAGCGCAACCCTCTATTTGTCCTTGCTGCGCTACAGATTACAGCAAGAGAAAGACGAGGCAATCTTCAATTAGAGGGTTTCGTACTGGTTTTTCTCGATTAAGTCAACTGCTCTCTAAAGAGATATTTTATCAGTTACCAGATGACCCAAAATCACGCAAGCTAGTAGTATTTTCTGATAGTCGTGAAAATGCAGCCTCTATATCTAATGGTATTGAACGTACACATTATTATGACATTGTACGTGGGGCTATATATGATGAACTTAAACAATTGGCTATTGGTCAACTATACCTACTACAAGATATTCAACAACATAGTCAACCATGCCGCACGGAAGCAATGGAATTTTCTCGGCAAAATCCTGGTTTTATTGAAAAGTTTCAAAAAGCGGTAAAAAATGCTACTAAACCTTTGCCAGAAAGTCTTGACGATGATGATTTAGAACTATATAAAAATCGGCGAAATCAAGCTCAAAATTTGATTAATCAAATTGAAGAAACAGGCACTACACGCATTATTCCCCTCAAAGTTTTGTTTGAAGGTGAAAATGAAGCTCCCGGTGTGTTAATCAAGAGATTAGCGGAATTAGGCATCAATCCTGCTGGTAATGATAGAGATGATCAAAAATATTACTATGACGCGGAAGAGCATCATTGGACAAGATTTTTTGACTTTGAATCTCTATCCTTAAAATGGCAGTCTGACTTATCTAATGCAGCTAAGGATAAGCGAAACTTTCTTGTTTCTAAGGTAATATCTGAGGTTTCTGATGCATTTTTTAGTCGTTTATTTTATAATCTTGAAAGTGCTGGATTGGGCTATATTTGCCTAAATTTACCACAAGATCGGTTAGAGGAATTAGCAACACAATGTAATACCTCAGCCGCAATATTTAGAGAAATATGCAATGGATGCTTGCGTGTAATTGGTGATTTGTACCGTTATCCTAAGTATCGTCCAGATGACTGGAATAGCTGGAATGATGCTAAAGCTAGATTGAAAAAATATATTAATAAATGTGTAACACACAATAAGCTTCTAGAGAAAAAACTATTTCAGGCATTGTGGTCAGCTATTTGTGAAGATGGTAAACACGACCATCTAAAAATTAGTCCCCTGCATTTATGGGTACGGGTAGCAGTTGCTAATGACCCCGTGTGGCAATGTGAATCATGTGGTCGTTCTCACTTATACTATGCGGGGGGAATCTGTACTAATTGCCTTGGAGAGTTACCCACATTACCTAATAAAAACTGCACAGATTTATATGAGCGCAATTATTACGCAACAGAGGCAGTTAATAAACGTCAACCCTTGCGGTTACATTGTGAAGAATTGACTGGACAAACTGACGATCAAGCTGAAAGACAGCGACATTTTCGCAATATTGTGGTCAACATAGGCGAACAAGAAAGAGATTTTATTCCAGTTGTAGATATTATCGATATCTTGAGTGTGACTACCACAATGGAGGTAGGAATTGACATTGGTAGCTTAATGGCTGTGGTCATGGCAAATATGCCACCAATGCGCTTTAATTATCAACAGAGGGCTGGTCGGGCTGGTCGTCGGGGTCAAGCTTTTGCAATTGTGCTGACTCTTTGTCGAGGTAATAGTCACGATGAATTTTATTATCAGCATCCTGAAAAAATCACGGGTGATCCTCCACCTGTTCCCTTTCTCTCTATGTCGCAAGTTGAAATTGTTCAGCGTCTTTTAGCAAAAGAATGTTTACGACGTGCATTTATTGCTGCTGATGTCAGGTGGTGGGATAGTCCAACACCACCAGATAGTCATGGGGAATTCGGCAAAGTTGAGGACTGGCGTGATAATGAATCTCGTCGTGAGAAAGTTCGCAATTGGTTAGAGACTTCAGATGAAGTAACTGAGGTAGTAAGTGCTTTGCTAATTGGTGTAAAAAATATCGATGCGAATACTTTTGAAATCTATGCACGCCAGCATTTATTTAATAAGATTAACGATTGTGCTAATAATCTAGAATTAGCTGGAAAAGGATTAGCAGAAATCCTGGCTGAGGGTGGTATTTTGCCGATGTATGGGATGCCTTCAAGAGTGCGGGATTTGTACCACCATAATCCATTGAAAAACAGTAATTTTGCTACCATAAACCGTGATTTAGACTTGGCTATTACAGAATTCGCTCCGGGTGCCGAAAAAACCAAGGATAAACGTATTTACACTTCTATTGGTTTCACTGCACCATTACTTCCAGACAGTAAAAATGGCTTGGTTCCTGCTGATAATGATCCACTTTCTCAGAGGAAATGGATGTTGAGATGTCAGCGTTGTCAACATACAGAAACCTCTATTAAGAAGTTTGAAAAATTAATCTGTCCAAAATGTGAAGCAACGAAAGAGCAAGGATTTCGAGTTTTCCCTTGGGCTGTGCCTTTAGCTTTTCGTACAAGCCTCAATCCTGGGGCTGATGCTAAGGATGAATATGAGGTATTAGTCACAGGTGCAGCTAGTGTAGCTGAGTCACAACCTCAAGATTTTGACGTAGTTGATGGTACAAATACAACCAAAGCATTTTCTGCGTCTGGTCGTGTTTTCCGTGTTAATGATAATAACGGGCAATTGTTCAAGGGGGCAGTGGGTAAAGCTTCTTTTGGGCGGGGTGACAAACTGTTAGAATTTCAGTGGATTAATGAGCGATTCCAGAATAAACCTGATGGGGTAAAGTTTAAAGAGCCGGGTGAAACGGAAGAACTGGCTATTGTTGCACCCAAAATAACTGGCGTTCTTCGTATCCAACCTACTAGCGTACCAGATGGATTATGCCTCGACCCAATTGCAGCAGGTTCTGCAATTAAAGCAGCTTTTTACTCTGCGGCTTTTATTATTCGTGCCGTAGCATCTCAGCAATTAGACATCGATCCAGAGGAATTAGATATAAGTGGTTTACGGCAGGTTGAACTAGAGGGAACTGGTGAAAAGGTAGGTGAAATTGTGATTAGCGATCGCCTAGCCAATGGTTCTGGTTTTACAGACTGGCTTTCTCAACATTGGCAAGAAATTATCATAGAAAAAATTCTAAATATTCAAAATGCTTTTGCTGATGCTATGATGTCAGCGAAACATCGTCATGAATGCGATTCTTCTTGTTATAACTGTTTGCAAAATTACCGAAATAAAAATTATCATGGTTTGCTCGATTGGCGATTGGGTCTATCTTTACTTAGGGCATTAGGTGATAAGAATTTTCGTTGCGGCTTGCACGGTGACTTTTCCGATCCAGACTTAGAAAACTGGCTACAAACAGCAAGTATACTTCGAGATGCTTTTTGTGCATCTTTTAGCAATTGTTCTCCAGAAGATATGGGAGGACTGCCTGGTTTTACAGTGGGTGATATAACTGTTATTATTGTTCATCCGTTGTGGAACCTCAATAACCGCATTGGTTTACTAACTGATGCTGTTGCCAAGGTAGCGCCAGACAATCAAATTCGCTACATTAATACCTTTAATCTTTTGCGCCGTCCTAGCTGGTGTTATCAGTCGCTGAGTTCGCCACAGGCATAATCAAATCAGTACCTTTTGCTTTTTCTGGGGCAGTAGTTGATGGTTGCGTACAATTTCTCCATTTACTAGTTCATAAATGTCCGAACCATCTGGGTACTGTTCCAAAAACTATGTAAAAGTCAGTTTTTTAAATTTGGTTTGGGTCATAATAATTAATCCCTAATTAATGGTGAGGGTCTCCATTTCCTTTTACACCAAATCCGCCAAAACGCCTGATAATTCCCGCTGCTGTTTCTGGCGTTGGCGGTTGTCATCATATTTTCGGATCGTATCAATATTGGCGTGACGGCTAAGATTTTGAACCTTGCGATAGTTCCCGTTACTGTGATCTAGCGCGGTTGTAATAGAACTGTGTCGTACCCGGTGCGGTGACATCTTTTTGGTGATTCCCGCCTGTTTGCATAAACCATCGACCAACCGCCGGATCGACTCGCCAATCAACCTATCTTCTTTATCACCTTTGCGGTATGCCATCGAACCAAACATCGGCTCGGTTAACCTGCTTGCCTTACTGCTGGCGATTACCCAATCGGTTAACGCCTCAACGGTCTTTCGGGTAAGTTCGATTGCTACCTTTTGCGTTCCCTTACCTTTGCCGAGGATCTGAAGTGTTCCTGCCTGTGGGTTGAAGTCTCCCACATTTAGAGAACAAACCTCATTTCGTCTTAGGGCATTGTCCCAAAGTAGGCGCAAGATTGCATAGTCCCTCTTACCCTTCACTGTGGTTCGGTCTACCAGCTTCAAAACCGCAGCGTAATCGCTAGCTTCAACGCCGGAAGTATCTCGGTAAGTCTGCACCTTCTCGGCTTTCACATCTTCCAGGGAAAAGGCACACACCCCAAGTTTACGCCCCATCGCCACCATCGACTTAATCGCCGCTAACTTCCGATTAACGGTGTTCTCAGCTAGTTTTCGCTCATTCATCAAGTACGCCTTGAACTTCAAAACCACAGCGATCGCGTGACGGTGTTCGAGGTGAAGAAATTCCAGAACTAAGGCGCGGTCGGGTTGTTTCCCGGTTGAGAAGGCGAAAAAGTCTCGTAAATCTTTCGAGTAGGCGCGGCGGGTGCCAGCGCTGCGTGTATCGCTTAACAACTGTGAGATGACATCTGGATCGGTGTCGAGCGTCGTAAAACTCTCGCCTATGGCTAGCGCGTAATTTTTTTCTAAGATTTCCGTCGTGATGCTAGTATCCATAGTCACGTTATGCGTCTCAATAGAGCGTAAACTTTCATTCTCACTCTATATATATCTACATCAGTATCTACTACTTTCTTTGCGATCGCGCCAATTGACGATAATAAAGATGGGAGAGATGCAATAAAAGAGCAAGGCAACTGTTACCTAGAAGCAATGACACAGACGGCAGCAATTACAGAAGCGATTACCACTCTATTGGATGCAGAAAATCGATTCGGTTTCGTCCGCGTTGAAGATGAGCAGTTTTTCACGGAGTGGTATGAAGGATTGCCTGAAATTACAGAAGCGGAAAAAGCTTCTGTGGATGTCCTGCGGCGTAGATATCTCTATCATCGTGCCGGAGGTGATTTACTAGAAGGGACAGTCATATTGTTGCTGGTGTCACCAATTCTTGCACTCTCCGGGTTTTACGATCCTCCTTTTCGGATTAAGGCTGAATCATCCGTGGAATTGGTGCTGAATGATGGCGAGGAGATACTGCGCGGACGGATTGATGTTTTAGTGCTGCAAGATCAGTTCTGGGTCATGGTGTTAGAGTCAAAAAAAACCACGCTTTCGGTTTGGTCAGCTGTACCACAAGCCCTGGCTTACCTGATGGCTAACCCCAACCCGAATAAACCTGTGTTCGGTATGGTGACGAATGGCGACGATATTTTATTTGTGAAAGTGACGCAAACAAATACGCCACAGTACGACCTGTCAAGGGTCTTCGCCCCGTTTGCATCCGCCAGAGAACTGTACAGTGTTTTGCAAATTCTCAAGCGGATTGGTCAGGTAATCTCTGCTGCGTCATAAGCTCACTCAGGAGAGTCCCGTCCAGGTGGTAAAGCGATCTCGCCACCGGAAAGGGCGGTTACGCCATCGGTCTTTGTGGGGCATTGATATCACGATTGATATCATTCCTTCCCTATGCAGTCACTATGTCACCGCACAGGGTCAGGCATTCGGCGATTACGGCAGCGCTTGATGCTACTGATGGGAATATCAGAAAGGTGCAGAAATTGAGCCGTCATGCTGACCCGCGAACGCTGATGATTTATGACGATAACAGGAATAAAGACCTGTGGGAAATGTCGGAATTGTTGACGGGTATGTTGAAGAAGTCGGAGTGAGAAAAATTAAGAAATGCTCCTATTATTGCTTTGAGCAAGCATGAGATAAAAATTATTCGTCTTCTGAAGAATCTTCATCCACCATCAAAACATAATCTGCCATCTGTGCTGCTAAGTGAAGAACAATTGGACGAGCTAAGGTATCTTTGTATTGCAATGCCATCCGACGTAATTCATGCGTCAATACTGCCCAATGGCAAGGTTCATCTTCTGGTTGTATGCAAGCTACTACTAATTCAAGTATTGCAGGGTTTGACCAGGGGAGTTGAGGTTTATCAAATTTACTGAAATCGAGTTTTTCTTTTGGCATTGTATTAGATTTTTGCCCAATACTAAGAAATATACGTTCATTGCTGTCCGTATTAAATAGTCCTTCCGTCGCCACACTTATTTGTTCAATTTCCATCAAATTATTAAACAACTTAATCTCCTGTTTCTCTTGTTCATGCAGAGCATACCATTCTGGAGTTTCTCCATCTTGGCGTACCCGAACTACGCGAATTTTTGGCATCATTTGAGGAGATTCGATGCCAAAAACTATCCCTTCTTGAGAGATTTGTGTATCTTGTAACCATGTCCAATACCTTCGTATGTTTTGGGCATCACAGAGGAGTAATGTATCTTTACCTCTTAACTCTTTGGTTTGCAGCATTCGTTTGATAAATCCTTTTATCTCCTTTTTTAACTCGTTGTTATCTCCTGTAATAGATGTTCCTTTTACGTTTATTTTTCTTAAAGCTTCATCGTAGGGTATCCAATCGGATATACCATTAAAAATAGCTTCTATTGCTTGAGAATCAGAACGCATTTTCACCATAACTGGGATGAGTTGTTGTTTCCCATGCGCGCTGGTTTTAGAAGTGCGGTTAACCAACCATAAACCTACATAAGTAAGGGGGTTAGGAAGAGTTACTGATGGAATAACTATGCGAGGCGGAGCTATCTGTACTCCCAGCGAACGCAGTAGGTCTAAAAAAGAAGTTATCGCTTTCTGCGGTAGCTCTTCTTGTAATCCATTAATTTTATTCTGCTCTTGCCTGTTTAACTCTCTACCTTTATCTTTTGCGGCCTTTTCATATTTCTTTTTTAATTCCTCATGTTCAGGGACAATAAACTTAGATACCCTGTCAATTTTATCTTGAACAAAGCCTAAGCGAATAGCTGCTTGGGGGTCTGTCCATTCAGGTTTCCAATGTTTTTCACCATAGAGTTCAACTAATACCCCTACCTTCCCTGTCACAGGGGGCATTTTATTAACAGTTTCTGCTACCTCATCCATTCGGATGTTGATAGCTTTTTTTCTTTGTTCGGAATTCGGTTTCTTTTTTGTATCTGTAGATAAAGGTAAACGTTCTGCTAACCTACCTATTTGTTGCGTGCGTATAGTTACGGTAAAATCTATATCTGGGAAATTATGAATACCCGCTGTTGCTGTTTTCAACCCCAAGCAATACCACACTGCTTTTATAAATGTATCGCGTGTTGACTCGTTAATATACCAATTTTCAATGGTTAGCTCTTTGCCAATACACTTACGAATGGCTTCACGAAGTCTTTTTCTCTCTGAGGATAGTTGCTTTAAACGTTTTTCATAATGAGCGTATCTTGATTTGAAGTGTTCATCCGTTTCATCTTCTTTCTTTTTACATTTGTCCCTTTCTAACTGTTGTTTATCTAAAAATTGTTCATACCTGAATTTAAATTGCTCATCCGTTTCAGTTTTTTTCTTTTTAAATTTATTTCTTTGATCCTCTTGTTTAGTTAATAGTTCTTGTGTTCTAGTTAAAAATTCTTCTTCTGTCTCTCCCCTTTGTTTTTCTGGAACAGGTAGTTCCCAAGATGTTCCATCGGGCTTGGGTAAGTCAAATATTTGAGCAGATTGCTTAGTATCTATTTTAAAATTAAACCGCTTATATTCTATTAGTTCCCAGTCATCTTGTAACAATAATGCGATTTGTTCAGCTAATTGACGACGGTTAATTGGTGGCAATCCTTTCCCTACTTTATGACCTGGAATTATCCCATCTTTATAGGTAATACAAATATTAGGAATCTCTTGGAAATTAAGTGCTTGTATGGGATTAGCTAAAATTTGTTCTGGAGTGTATGGAAGAGGGTTGAGTTTATTTAACAGATTAGCTAAGTTGTTAGCCCATTTAGGCTCTCCTTTCCATACCAGTGGAGCAACTTGAAAGTATTCGGTATATCCATAAGGATTTAATCCCTCGCCCCATTTAAGCTTGGTACGAATATACACAGAACTAGCTTGCCCTCCTGGTAACAAACCAGTTTCATTTATACTGCACCACCGCCGTATACTCATATCACATTGCAGTTGAGGATATGGCTGGAATGGAACCGTTTGTACTTTCAAACTTAGAACTATTGAATAATAGTAAGTATGGTTTTTCTGCGTGTACGATAGGGGAGGCCAAGATATCAACTCTGCTCCTGCTCCTTCTACTGGCGCACAGCGATAGAACTGAATTGTTTCATCACTTAATTTGAACTTTAAGTTTGGGTCACTCAGTTGTGTTGCTAGAATATCAGGCAATAGGATAAATCCATCTGCATTTTCAGTAATATTGGCGGTTCCATTAGCATATTTTTTCCATAATTCCGTTTCTAGAGTCACTGGTTCCCACTTTAAATTGTTAGGGTTCGATAGTAGCTGCATTACAGCTTGTCTTTGCTCAAAGGTTATCCCTTTCTTGCGCTTGTTTGGGTGTTCATCTGGGAACTCAGTATCTAGCCAATGAGAGAAAATTACTGATAATTTATCTATTGGAATTTCAACTGGACTGTATAACCAATTTTTCTCCCAAATTTTACCAATGTAAATTAAACCAGGGATACTTGCCCGTAGAGCTTCATTGAGCGATGCGATGGGAATACCAACTTTATCTTTGGGACGGCTGTCTCTCTCGGCTACAAGATTTTTTAATGAATCTTTGACTGTTTCTGGAAACTTCAATGCATAAAAATTTTGAGCGGGTAAGTTGTGTTTGAGTCGGAAGGCACACAAGCGGATTTTGTTGTATTTAGGTAATGACATAAATCAAATTATTTGTAATTTGTGAGATGTTTACGGAAGAACGTCAGAAAAGATTTTTAGTTTTGGCGATCGCTTCATAAAATGGGCGATAAAGAGCCTGAACTATCTGCCTATCCCGTTGTGTAATCTGAGGATCATCCTCCTCAAAATAGGGTTGTAGCAAATCTCGGATGCCAACAAGGATACTAGTTGAAGGGGTATCCTCTTGTTCATTCATCTGTGCAACATTAAGTCCAAACTTGGCATCGCACCAGAAGAGTTCTGCATTACTACTGCCACGAATAAGACGACCTACCACCTGCCAGAGTGAAACGGCAATATCCCAATGCATAGCAGATAAGTTTTTCTCATCAAGAGTTCTTAACCTTACTGGTAGGTGTAGCAACCGCAGCCATTGACGATAAGCTGTGTCTCGAAAATTAGTACCTAAGTCCTCAAGATTTTCTCCCTCAAATGTCTTGTAGTTTTCAATTGCCCAACGGTTTATAGAGTGAATTGCATAACTGAGGTCATCAGGACTTGGGTGGGGTAAAACCAGGAAGTAAGCTGCCCCAATTACTGCCATTCCTTTCTCATCAACAATATTGTGACCACGCTCTATCGCTTTTAGCGGGGCTATTAGAATTACCTTGTCAGGTTTATTGGCAAACTCAGATACTCGTCCTCGTTGCAACGTATTATGACTTTCATTCTCTGAGTCATCATCTAGCCACTCAGATTTATTATCATCTTTCGTTAAAGCTATAACTCGATTTCCCCACCCTAGACGAACTAAATGCTCGTGGACTATTTTTACTTGTTCATAGCTATTGACTACCAACAGTATTTTTCGTCCTTGAAGGTCTGTTAGTTTTTGCTCTAAATATTCTTCCTCTACTAACTTGGTGACAATTTTCTCCAAGTTCTTCTGTTTTTTATCCCCTGTTCCTGACACAAAGATTGGTTGATTTTGGTCATCATATAAGGGTAAAAACTCAGATGAGATTGAAAATCCCTTATTAGTATTTGGTGATAAAACTCCGGTTACTGGTACATGAACATGGTATGCCGGAGATTTACCCGCCCAACTGGTTCCTGACATCAGCAATATGTGGGGACTTGCTATGTTGTCGCTGGCGAACAAATCATTGAAATGTAGAAGTGACCAACGACCAATGCCTGTGCAACGGAAAAACCGGAGACTTCCTAACTGTTCCTTATAAGATTTCTGGTACTGGAATGCCAACTGATTTCCCATTGGCATCGCGGGAATTATTGCGTTGTAGTCTGCGGGTGGCGCTTGAAACCACATTGAATCTTCTGCTTCCAGTTTGAGGATGTCTTGTACTTGCCTCCAGTAACGCATCATCAAGTAAAGTTTGTTTTGTAGAACGCAGACTAATAATGCAAACTCTAACTTCACGGCAATTTCTTGAATCTTCTCTGTTTCTAAAGGAATAGTGGCTTGTTTCTTGACCCACTCAATAAGGGCATTTTTCCTGCCACTAGCTTTGTGAGTAAGGGTAAAAAGTAAATCCTTGTCGTTGTCTAAATTATTTATATAAGGTTCAAATATATCCTTCATTAAATTATCGGCGTTTTTAGTTCCGACTAAATCAATAGCAACTTCTCGCAATAGCAACCAATCGGTAAAATATTTTTTACTATTTTGCCATTGAGATAATTCAGGATAATCCCCTCCTAACATCCAATAAATTTGGTCTGTAACTCGTTTAGCTTGTTGGCAAGCATCCCACCAATCACTGACAATTTTTTTGCTCAGTGGTTGAGAATTTTGACGGACTAATTCAGCTTCAACCTTTTGTAAAACTTCATCTAACCAAGCATCTCTTGTTGGTCGGCGTAATGTCTGATCTGGGCTAAATGCTTTATCTAGATAAGCTTGATATTGGTCTACTTCATCCACAATTACTAAGTCACTATGCCTCCAGACCAACTCAGCATAAAGTAAACTTTCTTGGTTTATCTGTTGTGGCACCCTACTATAAATTAGACTTCCCGGTGTAGCAATCCAGATGGAACCTTTTACTAAATCTCGTTCCTTTTGATGGTAAGAGCATACGCTGTAAGCAGGACAAGCCATTTTCATTTTTGGTGACTCTGATTGTTTATCATCTACCTCATTATTTTCTAGGTCTGTTGATTCTGATTTTTTAATAAGTTGTAGAGAGAGACAAGGTTGTTTTCCTATTTCAAACGGTTTTGACATTTCTGGGTTAACCAGACCGCTCAACAAGCAAGTATTACTTATCCATTTAAAGCCGGGATGTGCTTGATTGAATGGTTCTTCAGGATGGTTATTATAAACAGCTTGATGCAATCGATTAATATGACTTTTTCTGTTGGAATTGCCTAAAATTGGAGCAACATCGGTTACTCCTACATCAGCAAAAATCTTTGCTAATTCAAAGATTTGAAGGACATCTCCTACGATTAACGTGATGTGTAATTCCTTTCTTGCTGCCCAGACTGCCAGGACTTTCATTAAGTTGGATTTGCCTGATGATACCATTCCAACTAGATGCATCATCTTATTGATGGTTAGGGATTCGACTCGGACTAGACAATCATTATCACCAAATACCTGTAATTTTACATTCTTTATCCAAGTTTTCCACTGTGATTTTAGCCCTCGTTTCCTACTTTGTCTGTCCATCCATGCTGCGGTATCTTCCAGTTCTCTCCAAGTTATACAAAGTGGAGCGCGTTGGGGTTTACCACTTAAATTGTGGCTATTTGGTGGAGACTTTACAAGGGCAGAAGAGATGGTAACTGTTTCTATGATTCCATTTACTTCACACTTATATGTTTGGTCAGCCTCTGCCCATTTTATTTCGCGCCTTTTCAATAATGGAATAGGAGATTTTAATATCTTTGCGTATACATCAAATCTAAAATTTGCAGTTGTTATATTGCTGTTGACTTGAAACTCTTTTAGAGACTCAGATATTTCATATCCGCGCTGATCTGCGGCGAAAGAGCGATAATTCTTTAGTGCTTCTGTCCATAGATATGGTCTTCTGTATTCTGTCAATAAATGACGACCAGAAGCATACATTTTATGTTGCGACTGACTCCAGTTTTGAAATTCTGGGATAGAGAAAGGATAACCAGTCAGCAATACCCATAGACTACTTGCAGGAGCATTTGGAAGTAAGGAGCTTAATAAGTACAGTCCTAACTCCACATCACATAAGTTTTCGTCTAATCCTTCTTTAATTAGTCGAGTCCGCCATTCTTTGGTATTTCTCATAATTGACAAGTTTTTAATTTTTTTTCAACTGCTTTCATAAAAGTCCCTTCAAACATTACCTGAGACTTTTTTAATTTAACTGGACAGTGATTTATGAACTCTTGAATATACTCATCTCCATATTCTCTAATGTCATCAGCAAATACAAAAAATGCTTCGTGGTATGGCTGATGGGTAAGTCTAGGGATAGGCTCGTTAACCTTCTTAGCTAAGTTATATGCAGATTCCCAAAACTTTACGTCAACTGCCCAGACTGTTTTATCAGGAAAGACAATATGCAGGTCGTATTTATCAAAATCAGGATAGAGAATAACTTCTAATCCTAACTCCCTCATACGTTTTTCTATTCTTAGTTCTGCACACCCAGGTCGATGAATAAAATATCGCAGCCCTTTTTTTAGCCATAAAACTTGGTCATCTTTATCACATTCAAAAGGAACTGCGGCTTTTTTTTGTTTAGCGCAATGTTTGTTCTCACACTTTAATTGATTGTCCACAGTCCGATGCATTAACCCACCACAGTGACCACAGCAGTAAAACTTTCCCTGTTTTTTGTAAGAGGCTGGAGCTTCTTCATAACTATCTTCTAAGACTTTTGTAATGGCTTGAGTTGCAGAACAGCTTTAATATCTCGCTCTCCCTTTGTGATCACAGAGTTGGTAACAAGTAAGCGACGAAAATCTACATATAGGTTTGGGTCTTGTGCGGACTTTCTAAAAACTTCTTCCATGACCTCTTTTTGAATCCGCTCGGCTTCGTTAATATATGACCCATCTAATTCAATACAAAATCCACTAGGCTTTCGGTCTTCTACAAATTGAACATCCTTCCACTCTTCTGGACAGTCAATTTCAATAGTCCAATCTCTAATAGGATGTTCTGCCCAGTTACTGAGGAAATCTGGAATTCCTTGAGGTTGTGTTTTATTTTGCATCACACAAATAGCTTGTAATTTTTCTACTCCCAGTTGCAGAACTACTGGATAAGGAAAAAGTTTTAGCTTTTGCATTTGCTGTGCATACTGAACTATTCCCTTAGCTATCTGACGCAGGGTTGATTCATCATCTGTTGTCTTTACCTTTTTTGAGCTAGCCTTTGTATCAGGTTTATCGCCTGGCACGTAGGAGTTCATGTCAAATCTTCTCTGCCCAGATGGCGTTCGGATTGCATTAATTTTGCCCGCAGCTTCCCATCGTCTCAAGGAGTCCACGCTTACTCCCAGCCGTCGTGCTGCCTCATTTGGGCTTACATACTCTGAAATTGGTTTTTCCTCAATTCTTGTTCTTTACTATAATGCATTTATCTAGATTTTCCTATGCAAACCTATGCAAAAAATTAATAATTACCAGATTAGGGGCTATATAACTTACAGATAAAGGCTTCTGGCTCTTCAAAGAAACCTTTATGAGGCAATGCGCTCCGCGCAATCGCACCCTCAGCAAGCTAAAGATGGGGCGGCAGTCGGCGGCTGGCTCTTAAGGCGATTGATGCGTTAGCAGCGTTTTGCCCAAGTGGTAAGCCGCGCTAATTTCGGCGCAATCTTACGGCGTGGCGCAGTTGGTGTTTAACTATTGTTTATTGCAATAACTCAGTAAGTGCAAGGTGAACAACTTAGATGAAACTGGGTAAAACACTGGCTCATAGTCAGCGTTCCAAAAGAAATGCCAGCGATACTTGGTGTCAAAATCAGATGCCCATTCTTCAAAGCTGTAGTCGTAACGTTGCCCATTTCGCCATTGCTTTGCATGAGCAATTATTGTGTCAACTTTCACCCCAAATCTTTCAGCCATTTCATAAGCAGTAAGAAAAGGTAGCTGGGTAATTGTCTGTTTGATACCAATACAGCTGATTCATAGCAGTAGAAAGATTTTGCTGCAAATCTTTACAAGATTTGGCATCTCATGGAGATTAGCCGACTGCGGCAAGAAAATAAAATATTTGATATTTTACTAATAGTGTTGAATAAATAAACTATGGCTAAAAAATATTATAAGAATAAGGCAACAGGAAATTATGGAGTTTTAGAAGGAAGTGGTCTTTCTGCTTTTGCAACTAGAGCTAACCAATCTTCAGTTAACGATTACTTAAATCTTAGAATTTTAATTGGTATAGGTGGAATGATTGAACTCAGTTCAAGAACAGAACAAGTTCATAGCAACGATTTAATAGAGGTTACTGAAGATGAAGTTGTAAGAACATTGCTAAATATCTAAAAATATGTCTATGTCATCTACACATAATGTAAGTTTAGTTCGGTTTCGGTACACCAGTGATGAGGATGCTGTAAAAGCAAGACAATGGAATCCACAAAATATAACTTTGATTGAGGGGCAGCCCTACTTAGATACCTCTGAATTTAATCAAAATAATCCAAATAACTATGTTGTTTTATTTAATGCAGAGCTTGAACCAAGCTTCACAATTCCCTGGCTAGGTCAGCAGCAAAATAAAAACCTTGCCATTTTACTAATACATTATGATCCATTAAAAAAAATAAAACAACAGTTACCACCTGGTCAAAGAATAAAAAACTTACTTGAGCTTAATAAAGGTCTTCCCGAAGAATATCGGAAAGATATCAAAACATTTAAAGAAGAGATGCAGGAAGTGGGTACAAAACTCGGTATAGAGATAGAAAATATGGTAGATAAATCCGACTTAATTGTTTGTTGTTGGGGGGAATTTTTAGAAGGACCATACCAGCAAAAACACATTTATCAGGGTAAAAGTTTTGGAGAGGTCTTTATATATAATCAAAGTACAGAAAACATGGGAGTACAAGGACGACCTCAGTATTAGTTTAAAAATTTAAACAGGCTATCTCAACAGAGAAATATCTATAAGGGACAGCCTTCATCTCTAATTAAATTAACTTGAAATAATTTCATTAAATCTAATATGGTAATTGCTTTCTCGATCTAATAATAACTGGCTATTTATTGGCTGATTTATTATTGGTGTCTGGCGGACACCATCTAGACACTTGGTGTCTGGGCTGGTGTCTGGCGGTGTCTAGGCTGTATAAGGGTTTCAGGCTTTGGTGTCTGGTGTCTGGTGTCCGCAAAAAAAGGGGCTTTTTGGGAGCAGACACCAGCCACCGAAGGGGACTAAATTTGATTGAGCCTGATAACACCCTCAGCTATCCAGTCAGCCATACCTGCCCCCACAATTTCATACATCCAGCCCTTGATTTGCTCAACAGTGAATCTCTCACCAGCCACTTTAAAGTTGCCCTTAAACTCTCTTACATCAGCTTCAATTCGTTCAGTTCTGGTGAGATATTCATACAGTTTTTGCGCCATTGGTGACAGTTTATTAGGTTCATCTTGGGTGTCACCTGCTTT
The DNA here is from genome assembly GCF_026127265.1 of Nostoc sp. KVJ3. Taxonomy (GTDB): domain Bacteria; phylum Cyanobacteriota; class Cyanobacteriia; order Cyanobacteriales; family Nostocaceae; genus Nostoc. The sequence goes on along the minus strand of NZ_WWFG01000012.1, from coordinate 34,581 downwards.
GTTACCAAGATTGAATTCCAGTTCATAGATCCGCTCTAAAGTGGCTTTATCGATGGTTGGCGGTTCATCACTGGTCAAAGGTTTATCAAGCCGAAAATCAATTCGCTTGTGGTCAAGTTTAGGCAGTTCAATATCAATCCATTGCCCATGCCCAGGTAGCTTAATTTTACCCATACCGCTAGCTTTTGCTTCTGTCGTAATTGGGTCAATAGTTGCGATTAGTTCTACTTCTAACAGTGCCGCATCTCGAAGTTTTGATAATCCTTTGGCTTTGGCTAAAATCTCCATTGTGCGGTCGTGAGCTACGAACAAAGGAATCATTAATTGTTTGCGAGATTCGGTCATGGCACAGCGAAACCATTTACCAATAAAATCAGGGTCGGGCTTCCATTTTTCATCCTCACAATCGTCTGGCATTGGCTCAATTATGTTATCCGTCCAAGTTGTAAACTCCTCAGCGACTACACAGAAATGTTGGTTTGTGTCTCTTAAGTGTTGCGTCCATTGCTCCTCAACCATTCCGCTTTCACGATAGGCTTTGTAACGGCGGCGCATTTCCGCCATGTACCATTGCATGAAGTCGGCTATTTCCTTGTAGCCAGTAATCAGGTTTACCCCCCGCCATTCAACTTCTGTTCCGTGAGGGTCAAGTACAAAGATTTGATTCCAACCGGCTTGACGCTTTGCCCAAATAATCTCTCTGGTAGTCCAGGACTTACCTGCACCCATGCCACCAAATATCAAAGTGGGGTAGCCGATGGTGTTGTTGATCCAGCGATATTTGTCACCAGGGGCGATCGCCTCTGGGGAGTTGCCAGTAACCTTGTCGTTGGGGTCAATCGTCCCCTGTAGAGTCTGGCTCCCTTGTAGATAGGGCGTTTTCATCTCACGAAGCTGCTTAATGTACTCTGCCTTCTGTTGCTCGGTCATCCCCGCCGTTTGCGCCTCGAAAAGTGCATCAGTCGCATCTAGCTGGGCAACTTGAATCTCAACGTCGGAGTAAATCTCAGCTTTGGTGATATCAACAGTGCGATCATTAGCGATTAAATCCAAGTCGGCTTGTAGTTGGACTTCTGCGATCGCAACATCCCGGTAGCTGTCCAATAAATCGGAACGAGCGGCCATCTCTGCTCTTGCTGCATCCCGCTTTTGGGCGATGTCAACAAATACGGCTCTCTGCTTCTCCTCATCCTGGCAGTGGCGCAACATCCAGCCAGCAAGCGCAAATCCCAGGAATCCACCAAACGCCCAAAACGGTTTGTATGGGTTGGTAGCTTTCACCAACCCGTTAATTCCGGTTGCTGGATCACGCACTACCTGCCGGGGCATTCCATCACTCTTCCACTGCTCCCAGTAATGTGGGGTCATGCGGAATGGTCTGTTATTCAAGTCATGACACACCAATGTTTTCTTTGGGGTTTTGACACAGAAATAAATTCTGTCGCTGCTAGTTCCCTGCCACGCCATCGCAGCTGATCCAATACCTACAGTCAGACTTAGCCCAATTGCAACAGCTTTCTTGTCCATTGGCAGACGACCAAACCACAACATTAAACCCGATTGTTGCGACTCGGATAACTGTTTATGTTTGTCACTTAAATAATTCATTTACTTCTCCTGCCACCAAATAGAAAAATCATTAATAGTGCTACGAATATCGCCACTCCTGCACCACTGCCCCAACTGGAATAATCAGCAGTTTTGGGTTGATACATCTTTTCAATTGAAGTATTAGCTGTTTGTGTGGAAGTCCGAGCTTCATTCCATTCACTAATCGGTTCGGAAAGCGCACACAATAACGCTAATGACGCACTGCATCCAGTCATTAGATTAGTGACAAAATTGTTAAACCCTTCACCTGTTGCAGTGGCAGTAAAATACAGATGTGCAGTACCCACAGCCAGGAACATTCCAACGGGGTGAACTTGTAGCAGATGAAAAGTAAAAATAACTGCACTGTTTAAACAACTGCCAGCCACAATCTCACAAGCATTCCCAGCACGTCTAAATGTTCTACCTCTGTTATTTTCTGGCAGTGGTGGTAACTGTTCTGGTTGTTTCTGCTGCTGATGTTGTTGTGGTGTTTGTGCCAGCCCTTCATGCAAAAAAGGGCTGACGCTATGAGGATCTTCATTTCGTTTCCTTACTAGCATCAGCCTTAACCTTTCAACTAATAGTTATCGGTCGCCCAATTTGTTCCACAAGTTACCCAACATTGCACCCCAACCGCGAACTGTTCCGGTTGCACTAACACTTGACGATGGCGCATGATTTTGGGATTGAATTGGTATTAATTCCTGGGGTGTTTGGTTTGGCTCTAATGCTCTTGAGCCAAACCTCGCACGGGCTAAAAGTTGTTGGCGTTTCTCCCTCAACCCCGTAGTAATTGCTTGCCTTTCAGCCTGTACAGTCTGTCTATTTTCGATGCTGCTAACTTTGTTCTCATGCCGCCACAATTCAGCTTGCAAATCGTGGTGTAATTGGGCTGCAACTTCGGTTAAAGCGTGTTTACGTTTCTGGTCAATTCGCAATAGATCCGCTCTATCTTGGGCATCTATTTTACTCATTTCCGAATCGAACTCGGAATTAAGTTTGCGAATTTTAGCGATAGCACCCGCAACATGAGAGCCGTATTGTTTACGAAGTTCTGTCCAAGTGACCTGCCCTTTTGTTAGCTTCTCCATTGCCTCAAAGACCACCTTGGCGTTGTCTAAGAAAGGCTCTAACCTATCTGATAATTCTTGGGCATTATTCGCATAATCAGCGAATTGTTCAAGCTTGTTTATATCAGAGAGATAGCCCAGAATATCAGACTCAAACCCTCCCCAGGATTGCGCTTTTTCATCAATGTGAGAACTATGACCAACTACCGGATTACGTATTGCAAAGTCCATTGCGTTATTCCCCTAATAAGGTATGTTGTCGTAGTTGAGATCGCTTGACTCTTGGGGCACTTCATCCCAGTAACCCATCTCTTCAAATCGGCTATAGATTCTCGTTGCCAGTTGCCTTATGGGGTCGTCAAAATCTTCAGAAATTAAATCAAATCTTTTCTCACCAAATGCCAATATATTTGCAATGTCCGCGTCAATCCCATTACCCAAGAATTGACCAAATGCAGCAGAGTATGGATGATCATCAATGGTTTCATGAGTTGCTAAGAATTCCGTCCCGGTGAAGGGTGGGTAATCTTCACTCTCGAAGATTGGTGTGGAGAGTGCCTCAATATCTGCCGAAATCCTTGCTGCCCATTGTTCAGGATTTTCTGCTTTGAATTGCTCTAATCTCAGGGCGGAGTCGGTCAGAGGTGAACGTCCCCAATCGTTGGGATTTTTGTAATCAAGTGCCATGTTGCTAAAATCCTTTATGTGTATACAATCGATGCACAGATGGGCGATCGCCAAGCTTGCCGGCAGATGCGATCGCTTCATCATCAGTTCTCACAAAACTCATTTAATTCAATAACCTCCCTCTGTACTTGGTTTTGGCTTAATTCTTTTCTTCTGCCTTTCGAGTCATTGAATACAAAAGAGGCATTGACTCGACAATTAGACTGATGGCTGTAACGCAGTTGTTGACCACGGAATTGGTACAGATAATTACGCTGTAGGGTTGTCGTTGAAAGCATAAGCTTGTCCCTCAACTTGGGAGTAGAATTCGATATTTAGGATTGCTTCGTGAATCTCCATCAAAGCTTGCACTGCATCACCTATTTTTAAGTCATTCGATGTACTGAACTTTTCGGAGGCTTCGATTTGCTTGTAATTGGGAGATGCTTGCACAAACCTTAAAGTCTGTTCGCAACCGAGGATGATGGTCATTATTTCGGTAGTCGTTAGCGATGGCTGTGTCTGCATGGTTTCTTGGTCGCTCATGACTTGTTTCTCCTCCTTTGGGTTTTAACTGGTGTGGGTTGGGGTTCTGGGTCAGTGCTTGGCGCTTCTGGCTGATTCGGCTTTTGCAGTACATAGCTGATGGCCCCTGCACCTCCCACGGCTGCGGCGATGGTGAACATATTGTTTCTGCCAAAGTACTGGACTCCGAAATAGCCGAGGGCTAGAAAGCTAAGAGCAGCAACAGTAAGCCCTAGTGTTTTGTTTGGTTTCATAGCTAGAACATTGCAGCGAGATTGCTGGCTAAATCTTTTTCGTCTTGTTGTTGGAGCTTAGAATCAGTCGGTTGTTCAGTTTGGAAGTTGTACCCATTTCGCTGGAATTCTAAAAGTAGGAAGTTAATCACCTCCCCGTAATCGTCTAAGTTCATTTGTTGTGCAAGCTTTTTTAGTAATGGGTGGTAGGGCTTACGAATCACTACCCGAATGCTTTCATTGCTGTTCATTCACACTCCTTAAATGAATCATCTTTGCTAGTTGGTAAAGCCCAATCGCGTTTGCCCACACTGGGTTGTCTGCTACCACGAACCCTTTAGCCTGAAGTGCTTCACTCACTGATGACAGTCGTGAGCCTCCCCCAGTAATTAAGCAGACATCTGCATTAATCTTCCAAGGGTGGATAAACTTGAATACTGGCGCTAGGGACTTTTGTACCCAAGGCGCTAACTCTTTTTGGTAGACATCTTGAAAACTGAACTGTTTGCCATACCAAAAGGGTTTGTCAGTGCTTTCTAGTCCTTGACGGATAAGGTGCGGCATTGCAATCTCGCCTACCAAGCGATTCTTAAAGTCTGGGTTGACCGAAATCATTCGGATCAACTCTTCCACACCGTTATCAAAAGTCTTTCGGTTAGCTAGATGTCCTTTGGAACCGATTAAAGTGGCAATAACTGTCCGATTCCCAATATCAACAATTACGTTTTGCTTACTGGTGTTCAAGTTCTGGGCAAAGGCGGCGATCGCTGCATGACCTTCGTCGTAAACCTTCAAAACATGGATCTTGACCTCGGTGGGGCAAATCTTACCGCCAAACTTGACGACATGGCGGCCAGTGAGTGCTTCAATCAGCTGATCTTCTAAATCGCCTCTTTCGTGCAAAGATGCACAGATTACTAACTCAATCGAAGCTTTGTAAGGGTAGTAGGAAAGCACTGCTAGCAGATGTTTCAGCGATTGACTCACCTTTGCAGTAGCATCATCAGTAACCCGAAGATGGTTTTTCGGGTTGGCATCGTAAGCTGCATAGCCCGATAACCATTGCTTGTAGTCCAGTTTAGTTAGTGCATCACCCTCTAGGTACTCAACGTAACCTTCTGTGGGAGTCTCTGTAGGACGGTAGTAGCAATTCTCTAAATAACTGGGAAATCTTATCTGGCGGTCTGATGATACAAATTTAATGCTGGAATTACCGAGGTCGTAACCAGCGACGATCGTGAGTGTACCTTTTTGCCCAGTGTTGGCATTTTCGGTATGAACTGCCAAATCTGTCATGGGAAAAATCCTCAAAATATTTAATTAACAAAGTTCTGAAATAGGCTTGCTGCTTTGGTTTTGACTATCTCTGCAATGATGCGGTGGCACACTGGCACTTATCCCATCTAATGCAGGTTTGGTCATTCCGTGGCGTTTTTACCTTAATAGCACTATAGCACAAAAACTATAGTGCTATTAATTCATTTAATTGGATATGCTAATTATTTTGTGAAAATAGTAAAGTATTGCTAATTTGCTATAAAAATATTTTGCTATGAATGATTCAAACAAGCAGGTTTTTGTACGATTTCGAGTAGAGGAAGAAAAGCGAGATCGCTTCAAAATAGCCTGTATACAGTTAAAAACAACTATGGATGAAGTGCTAAAAGGTCTTCTTGATAAATGGCTGGAAGAAAACAGTCCTGAGTCAACTAAAAATAAATAGCACTATGGTCAGAGTGCTATAATCCTGACAACATTAGCAAAAAGCCCCCGGCTATAACCGAGAGCTTTTAGTTCCTAACAACGCCCTATCTTGGCGGATTCAGCGTTGTTTGTTCACTCATACCGGGAAGACCCGGATTTAATAAAATTTAATATGCTTAGACTACAAGTTTACAACGAACGTTACCACAATTGCATCGGTAACATCGTCAGGGCGCATTGTATCTATATTACAGCATCAAAACAGTTGCTGTCAGAAATAAGTAATCACACGCTAACTAACTGCCTTAAATTCCTCGAAGACACTTGCTACACAGACAATACAGCGATTTTTGTACTAGCTAATTTTCAACAATTGAATCAAATCGGAGGTATTCGCTAATGTTGACCACACAACAAGCACTCGCCTCCTTCGATATTCGCAATTTTGTAGACCAGCTAGAACCAGCCAGAGAGAAAAATAAATACATCTGCCCAGCTTGCGGTGGACATAACTTAGGCATCAACCCTAGTAATGGGAAATACCAGTGTTTTAATAACTGCCAATGCCCTGATATTAGAGAAGCAATCAAACCTTGGAGTGAGGTACTAGAAGAAAACAAACTTGGTGGTTACACGCAACAATTGGGACTCAAACCACTAAAAGCGAAAAAACCAGCAGCACTACCCAAGGTTTTAAACCTAGATCCATCAGAGTTAAGAATATGCAGGCTGAAGAGTGAAATCACCACACCACAACCCATAACACCCGATTTCATTCCCAAGTCCGTCACCTTCAAGCTATCGGATGATGGAGCCACACCGAAAGAATTAAAACAAATTACCGTTATTGAATACGACTATGGCAACGGGCGCAAAGCTCACAGGTTTGAATGCCCTTGTGCAGCCTTAGACAAAGGCAGAGTCAAAACATTCTCAGTCAGCAGAATTGACCCCACAACCAATAAAACTACATGGAAGAAAGAAGGTTATTGGCCTGCTTATAAACAGGACGAAGCAATCGAAATTATCAAATCCATAGATGGCATCCCGGTACTACTAGCCCATGAAGGGGAAAAGTGCGTAGAAGCTAGCAGATTGTCAGGTTTAGCCAGCATTACTTGGGTGGGGAACTGCTCTGACGGTGACATTGGAAAATCCTTGACCCAAATTAAGCATTCTACGGGTATTGATTTTTTACTAGCTTATTGCGCGGATAATGATGAAACTGGATGGAAGAAAGCCCAAAGAATTAAAGAGGTTTGCGCCCAAGCCGGAGTAGCTTTTGTTGCCATCGACTTGCTTAAAATCAAACCGGATCTGCAAAATAAAGGAGATGTAGCAGATATTTTGGAATCGGGCATGACAGGCGATGAATTAGCGGATCTACTGTTAAAGCAGATAGAAGAAATTACAGCAGATGCTCAATCATCATCAGAAAATGTAGACTCAATAGACGTTGCTAATTTCGACGAGGAGCCGGACAGCACATTCCTGCAAAAAGGTTTTAACACCCTTTACGGCGATCGCAAATGGATTTGTGCAGATGGCCTGCTGTATTGCTGGGATGGCTTGCACTACAAACACTCACCTGATTCAGTTGAGCGTCCACGCATTACGAGTTATTGCAATTCGTATCAAGTTATTAAGAAAACTGGCAAGAACTTTGTCATTACCCACCCCTACGCCAAACCAAGCAAAGTTAAAGAGTTGCTGGAGTGGGTGAAGCTGCGAGTAGAAGTTGACCCGCAATTACTTAACCCACCAGGGGTTAACTGTACTAATGGCGTGTTAGGTGTTGATTGGGCAGCCCCCAAACCAGAGCCAGTTTTAGTTGAACACGACCCAGACAAACACTTTTTTACATATCCGCCATTGGTCAAGTATGACCCTCAAGCAGACCCCAGACATTGCGATCGCTTACTGGAATGTTTAGACGAACCTCAACAACAAGTTTTATTAAGAAACTTGGGGGCGAGTCTCGATCTAAAGGAAGTCCGCAAGCGTAGAGGACGGGAATCTAAGCTACTACTGGCCTGTGGATTGGGTTCAAATGGTAAAGATTCCATCCGGGAGGTAGTATCTATCATTTACGGTGAGCAAGGTATGACCAGCTGTTCCTTAGCTGACTTTGCTGCTTATGATGAAGGACGGAAATTTTCACTCTTTCCCCTGGTCAACAGTCGGGTAAATTGGGCATCAGAGAATCCACAGACAGCACGACTAGATAAAATTCAATCGCTCAAACTCTTTGCTACTGGTAACGTCTTACACTCAGAGCGCAAGGGGAAAGACCATATCGAATTTAGCCCCGAAGGGATCGGCATCTTCAACTTGAATGAAACCCCGGCACTGCACGGCACAATTCAAGCAATTACTGACCGCATCGCAGCCCTAGTTTTTAGCAAAACATTTAAGTCAAATCCTGACCCAAACAACCCAAACGAGTTACTAGCAGACCCTCGATTCTCTTATGACTTGGATTTTGTGCGCGAGTGTGTGGCCCCAGCATTTTTAAATAAGATGATTGCTGGGTTACAGGCATTGATAGAAGAGGGGATTGACTACAGATGTACTCAGCAAGCATTAGAGGATATTCAAGCCGAAAACTCTCACTTATTCCAATTTTCTAAAGATACAGGGCTGGGTTACAAGTCGGATGCCATCGTCACAGCATTTGACCTGTGGTCACGCCTAGAAAATTGGTACATCGACAACGGTACTTTATCCTTTGATGAATCCAGCACTGGCAAGGTGAAAGCTATCTGGCAGGAACAGTCCAAGCCTAGTGATAAAACAGTTAAGGCCATCAACCAAGTCATAGCCAGATTTAAAACACTATTCCCCAAAGCCAAGTTAGTTACCGTCCCCCACCCATCCGGGAAACGGAAGTTACAGGCACTGCAAGGAATTAGTTTTAATGATGTGCCAATGTCAATAACTGACACACCCATAGCAATAAGTGAAAATTCCACAGCAGATCCACCCCAACCCCCACACCAAGAAAGCCTTATAAATCAAGACTTCCACACCACCCACACCAGTTTAGATAATTTTCCAGAAAAAAAATCAAATACGAAATTAGAGACTGACTCAAACACTGAATTAAACACTGACTCGTCAGACCAAAATCAAATCACTCCCCCCAATGTTTCACCTGCGAATAAGGAGAATCAATCTAAATTGGTGTGGGTGGTGTGCGATGACGATTCTAAAAGCGTTTCAGCAGATTTAGGTGGTGTGGAAACTGCTGTGCCAGATGAGCTTATTGCTATGCCAAACAGCTTATTGACAATGAAAGTGGCAGGGGAGCAAGCGATCGATGATTTAGCAGGAGTCTATCCACAAGGTGATGCGGCGGTGTTACAGCAAGAAACTAATGTTCAACAGGAACAAGAGCCGAATGGTGACACCTGTAACACCCCCCTGAATGCAGGTGGAATGGATGAAGTTATCGCTAATGCTGAACTGATTAGGGAGAGCATTGAAGATGAGTCTTGGGAAATGATTGATGAATTGATAGAAGAGTGGACGGATGAATTTAAAACTGCTGTTTGGAACCTGTTGACACCTCTTGAACGCAAGACAGTTAAAGGACTAAAGCGAGGTAACACCAATGAATGAACCTGTTAATTTTTCATGAGTCTTAAAGGGAGCATCCAGAGATCGGATACTTGTCCATCATTCGAGGTTGGCTTACGCGTTGGTCTGAAAATTTCCCTTTTTTGGGAAGTATAAAGTAGATAAGGAGAGCATTAAAGCACTCAGTTGAGCTTATGAAGCTGCGAGACTATCAGGAGATTTGTAAAGCGAAAATTGAAGCCAACTGGCGCAAAGGTAGTCACAAGCAATTAGCTGTGATGCCAACAGGCGCAGGCAAGACAGTTTTATTTGCTGCACTGGCTAGCGAATTCACTCGTAAAAACCAAGGAGTGTTAGTCGTAGCCCACCGAGAAGAACTAATTATCCAAGCTGCTGAGAAGCTGGCAGCAGCAACCGGCATTATTCCAGGAATCATCAAAGCTGGATATAAACCGAATGTTGATGCACCAATTCAAGTTGGCAGTATTCAAACTTTGGCACGTCGGAAAAAATATCCCGAAGCTAATTTAATCATCATTGATGAAGCACACCACGCGGCATCAAACAGCTATCGTCAATTGATTGCTCAGTATCCAGATGCCCAAATTTTAGGAGTGACCGCAACCCCCCAAAGAATTGATGGTTATGGCTTTGAAGACTTGTTTGAAAAACTGGTTGTTGGTGCTACAACTGGGCAGTTGATAGCTGAGGGACACTTGTGTAAATTCAAAATGATTGGGGGTTTTGCCAAACTGGGATTGTTCACCCCAAAGGGTAGAGATTTTACAATCAAAGAATTAGAACGGGCTGCAACCAAGATAAAAGCTGAAGATGTAGTGAAGTGCTGGCAAGATTATTGTTTTGGGAAAAAAACCGTTGTCTTTGCAGTTAACGTGTCTCATAGTCAGGCGATAGCCAAACAGTTTCAAATGTTCGGCATAGCTGCGGAGCATCTCGATGGGGAAACACCCACGGGTGAACGTAAAGCGATTTTAGAAAGATTTAGAACAGGTTCAACGCAGATCATAAGCAACTGTGGGATATTAACCGAGGGCTTTGATTGCCCAGACATTGATGTGGTGCAATGTGCTAGACCTACAACTTCAATTAGCTTGTGGCTACAAATGCTTGGGCGTGCGCTGCGACCATCGCCAGGTAAGGAGTATGCGATTTTAGTTGACCAGACTGACAATTGGTATAGGCTGGGTACACCTGACCAACATCGGCATTGGAGCCTCAAGCCAGAATCAGTAGATAAGAATTCGCCAGGAGTACGCAATTGTGGGTACTGCCATCACGTTTTCAAGCCGATGTCGGCCTTAATCACTAGCAAAGTGGTCTGGAATCCTCGGAGCGAAACTTTTGAAACCCTCTTAACTACACCGTGCCCCAATTGCAGTAAACCTGTAACTTGGCAACTAATTTCTAGCAGTGATATTACCCCAAATCAGGAGAATAAAGAGGAATTTGATCTAGAGGTGGAGTACCGGGAAATTCCTTCAGAATGTCGGTTCGAGATCCTTGAGCAGATAGTGAAAATTCGCAAATTAGGCAGTAGATTCAAGAATCTGCCAAACCGGGAAAAAAAGTTTATCCATTCGTTAACTGAACTGATCCATCAACAATCCGATATTCAGCTAGCAGAAATTAGAGTAGCACTAGATATTCTAGAAATTGGTTTTTCACCGACAGAAATTTTGGCTCATGCGCTTTTAGTTCCCTTATGCCAATCAGCGACAAATAACAATTGGTATCGGATTGAGAGGCTGATGAAGGGTAGGACGGAAGATATTAAAAAGCTGATCTGGGATATGTTACCTAAGCACTACCAGAAGAAAATACACCAGCTAAAAAAGGATATTGCTGAAAAACCAACGCCATCAGCGATCTTATCCCAGGTAACTTTCAAAGTAGGTGATCCGGTAGCCGCCGCCGCGACTAACGATTTGAAATACTTGTGGCACGGTGTAGTCGAGGAGGTTTCGGACGACGGCTCAGAGGTGTTTGTTTTTTGGCAGTCAAGCCAAGGAACAGCCACAAGTTCTTATGAGATACATGAGGCATCTTACTTGCGTCGGCTTTTTATCTAGGAGATTGTTGACCACTATCGTATTGAGGTGCGCGGTAGAGAGTTCGTCTAAAAAAAACTTCGCATACGAACTAAAAATTTACCCCAATGGCAGAATTATGGCAAATTTATGTATTATCAAAAATTGGCTCCCATTATGGCTGATTTATGGCACGCCAATGGCATCTTAATGGCATCTTAATGGAATTTTGAAAATTCATTTCTCAACTAATTATCACTATTGAGAATTAGGGTTAAAACTGGCATAATTATGGCACGCCAATGGCAGGATTATGGCACAGTAATGGCAAATCAATGGAAAATGCCAGAATTTCAGCATTTTTAAATGTCGCAGTGATATTATGCTCCGAGAAAAGAATAATATGATTTTTTGACGCACAGTACGCCAAATTTTTGCGAAAGTTTTTTTGAGCTAAAACTGATGACTTGAGTGAATTTCAAATCACTTTCATCAAAAAACTACTAAATATCTACAGTAGTACTACAAAAGGGACTGTCACGATGATGCCTGTCTAGATGGTGTCCGGTAGACACCAATAATTTTGCCGCCAATAAATAGCCATTTATTATTAGAAAATTAACAACTTCTAGTTGCTCCAGAATTAGCGATTTTTGAAAATCTACTCACATCAGCATCAACTACTCTGGATACTTCCATCTGGCATGATGGTTTTGTGGAGAATGGCCCCTTCAAGGTAAACATCCTCAGCACCTCTGAGATCGGCATGACTCAGGTTAGCACCTTTCAACCTAGTATTATCCATCCTAGCTCCTCGCAGGTCAGCCTCACTCAGGTTAGCACCACGACAATTAGTAACTCCCAAGTCAGCTCCATTCAACTGGGCACGGCAGAGATTGCAATTGCGAAGACTAGCCTTCCAGAAACCAGTTCCATGCAAATCGGCTCCATGCAAATCGGCTCCGTCCAAAACAGCTTCGGAGAGGTACGCTCCACTCAATAAGGCATGGCTCAAGTCAGCTCCAACCAAGGAGACGGAATGGAAACTGGCTCCTCTCAAATTCACACCCCTGAGGTTAATACCATCAAGAATTTCGCCTTCTCGAACTATAATACCTCCGAAATCCTTTTCCCCAGCAGCACATCTTCTACGCAACTCCTCAGCAGTTATCTCCATACTTTTGCTCCTATAGGGTGTAGTTGCTTCAGAGCAGAGATTATACCTACAAGTGGTAATATCGTAGCAATCATAAGCAGGTTTTATCAGCCAACGCTGGGATGCGGGTTGTAGCAGTCGTTGTGTCGTGCTGATTGATAAGTCTTGGTTAATCGGCTGGATTCGCTCACGAGAGATTAGGGTTTTCGGTCGCTTACATTGTGTTATTGACAAATCAACGCAGTCACAGCACGATCGCAATTAATCAACCGCTAACTTCCAACTCTTGGCTTCCAACTTCCATCAACTAGCTGCTGAAGTTGTAAGTTGAAGTCGGAAGTCACTGCAATGTACAGTGCTGCCACCAGCCGTCAACGATTGCGTACAAATTTCGCTAACTTCAAATTGTTTTTTTATTAGAAGCTGCTTTAAAATTAAAAGCTAATTCTGGAGGTGCTATTAAAGAAAAAATTAGGGAAGTTCCAAAAATAATAAATTAAAATTTAGTTTTTTATTTTTACTTTGGTCTTTCTAAAGCTTTTGAAGCTGGTAAAGCTTTACTTGCAGGTCTGTTTATAATACTTATTAATTCTGTAATTACTTCTTGTAACTTTGAATACTTAACTGATCCAACTTTCCGTTTAACAGTAGCTTTGCTAATGGTAAGTAGCATATTAGGTCGTACAAAAGATACAACACTTAGCTTACCTTCTTGAAAGTCTTCGTTATCTAACTTTATCTCTCCATCTCTTCCTGAGTTATGTGTTATTGCACAGACAATGAGATTGCTTGTTTCTTCTGCGATTACTAAAACGGGTCTGGGTTTAGCATCAGACCCGTCTGTGAAAGGGAAAAGTATTACGATGACATCTCCCTTAGTTATGTGTCCAGTAAATCTTTCCAAGCTTCATCTTCCTCTGGAGCGAGCCAAATTTCGTTTAATGCTGATTCACTGAGAATCATGAATTCTTTTACCAGTGTATCTTGATCTTCGGAAATTTCGTAGACTTGCTCGTGTGATAAGTAGCTTTTTTTAGATTCAATGAGATTTATGATGAAGTTTGCGGCATATCTTAATCTTCTTCTATATCCTTCTTTTCTGTTTTCTTTGCGACTTTTAGATACAGCAATAAGCAAAATCTCTCCAACTGATTTTTCAATTTCACTTAATTGGAACTGTGGATATATATTTAAGAAATCCTCTAATCCTTCTCCAAATTTTTCTAATGCAATAGCCCAAGTTTGAAAAGTATGTTTATCACTATTTTGGTCAAGTTTACTTCCTAATTTAGAGATTTTTGTAATATCTTCTACAGATATCCTTATGAACTCAAGTTTTTCTCTAAAATTATTTAGTTTTTCTTCACAATTACCTAAAATATATTTAAGGTCTTCAAATATTGCATTTGGTAATGATTGAGTGTAATTTTTATGAAAATCACTTATTTTTATAATTGCTTGGTTGACAGCATCTAAAACTTTGTCAACTCTCTCTGTTAAAGGCTCTACACCGTTTGTCCCAGCTTTTCTTGCTTCATCAACAATGCATTGAATAGTTCTAATTTCATCAATTATTTGACCATTTAATGAATCTTTTTCTACTACCTTTATAAGTTCACATTTAATCTTTTCTAATCCATTGATTATTTCTTCTACATTATTATTTGAGGTTTCACTTAGTCTTTTTTCTTTAACAGAAGCCACACCAATCACCTCTTTTATATTTTATCCCTGAGTATTAATGACGTATATACTGCTTCGTTTCAATGATCGCACAAAATATTCATTTGTGTGTATGCATAATTGCTGTAAATCTTTTTTTATCTTTTTAAGCCAGTTGTAGCATGACACTACTAGCTGCTTACTCTGTAGCTTTTAGAGTACAGCCTTCTTTAAAACCAAAGCTTAAGATAGTTTCTTCATGATTTTCTGTAAGATATAGCGTAGGCTCTTTTCAAGAGTGATTAAGAACTGAAAGACAATTAGGCGGCGCAGCGGAGTGGCAGGGGCGGGCTTGCGAAAACTAGTTGACCCCACGAAAAACCTGTTGCCCATCCCTGCCACCGCCTAATCGAGGGAGCTGCTTCCAGTTCGCCTGTGCTACACGAGTGGATTTGTTCAAATTTTTCAAATTTTCTACATCATCTTACAATTTTTGTCAAATACTGTGTATAATAAATAGAAGATACAGAAGATTGTTTTGGTGCTATTAGAGCAGCACAGTAAAACTTACTGGCTCCTAATATGAATCTTCTACTACATCATTTGTCTGAAGCTCAATACGCATTTGCACAGTTAATAGACAGCCTTCCTACTCGCAGTAATTCTGTGCGTTTGCTCAAGTCTGTGAAAAAATCGTTAGATTATATTCTTTCGGTTTTGCGGAGTATGGACGCTAATCAAGATGATTGGTTTTAATTCCGCCTTCACTTGAAAAAACCCGTTTTGGCACGATGACCCTTAGTATGTTGAAAACGATACCTCGGTAAGTTCGAGGTCGTTTTGCAATGACACAATTGCCCCTACTTAGCTTGTTAGGGGCATTTTTTGCTGGTAGACTTTCGGTAAAAAGTTCCAATTGTCTCAACACCAGCGCTTTCTTTCTAACGCAGTCAGAGATACAGTTAATCTTCAGTCACGGTTTAGACAACGACCGCGATCATAAGAAGGCGCTGCGCCAAGTTCTGCATTGGCCCAAGATGGACGTATTTATCAATTGAGAAATATTCGCAATAACTTCTTAGTAGCGCGACTCTCAACGTCGGAATAGGGATCGTGGCGTAGTAGACTGTCCATAATATAACGCGTACACCGGACACTACCAGCGAGAATAAATGAGGCTGCCACCCCCAACTCGTCTACCTAACAAGCATTATAGGTCTAGAGAATACCTTACACCAAGCGAGGTGCGATCTCTCCTCGATGCCGCACTTGAGCGCAAAGCTCGTTATTCTCACCGTGATTATACACTGATGCTGATGATGTTTCGCCACGGTCTGAGGGTAGGGGAAGCTGTAGGGGCTAAGTGCGGTTTAAGATGGGATGCACTTATGTGGGCCGAACGTCAGATTTTCATCACCAGGGAAAAGGGCAGCGATTCAGGGGTGCATCCCTTGAGAGACGATGAAATAACTTTGCTCAAAGAACTCAGAGAGATGTTGCCCGATAGCAAATATATTTTCGTTTCCGAGCGTGGTGAGGTGATGTCCACTGATGCGGTGCGAAAGCTGCTTGGGCGACTGGCGGCACAGGCTGGGCTTGATATCAAAGTTCACTGTCACATGATGCGCCATGCTTGCGGTTACTATCTGGTGAATCAAGGTTATAACACTAGAGAGATTCAAGATTTTTTGGGACACCGCGATATCAAACACACTGAAAAATATACAAAGTTAAATGCTCGACGCTTCCTGAATTTTGATTGGGGTGATTTGTAACGATCTTTGCGTCGAGCGACCCCAAGACATTGCAGGGCTATTAGCGATCCCATAAGCATTCTATCCATCAACATTTTTTGCCATGTTCCAAGTACCAATTAACCTGTATGCGCTCATTTGACCCCAGAAACTAGGAACCCTGAGAGATGTTTCTTGGCTCATTTCACCCTCAGTCAGTCATTGGAAAATAAACGACAGATTGTAGTATAAACTGCTGATTTAACTCAGAATAAGTATAAAATCAAATGGATAAAAGATTACAAACATCCCAGGTTTTTATAGATACAGAAGTATTTATTAATGCAAATTTTCAATTTTCATCAGGACGTTTATCAAAACTGTATACGTTTAACGTGAATGGGAAGATTACACTCCATTTAACAGACATTACTATCCGCGAAATAAAAGCCAACTTAAAAAAACAAATCGAAGAAGTTACAGAATCAGTCAATAAATTTAAGATTAAAGCTAAAATTCTCAGAGGAGTACCATCTTTTGAACCCATTTTTAATTATGATAGAGATTTAGTGCTGAAACATTACGAAGCAGAGTTAAGAGATTTTACAGAATCAAAACAACTTTCTCTATTTTCAGAAATTAATTATATTGTTAACATAATCCCTACTAAGAATGTAGCCGTAGAAATAATTTTTGATAAATATTTTAATCAACAACCACCATTCGGAGAAGCGAAGAAAAAATCTGAGTTTCCAGATGCGTTTACAATCTCAGCATTGGAGAAATGGTGTTGTGATAATAATAAAAATATGTACGTTATTAGCAATGACAGCGATATGAAAGCAGCTTGCGATGCAAGTAATTATCTAATTTCAATTGCGACTTTAGATGAATTATTTGACTTGATTAATGCCGAAGATAAGTACATATCTTCAATTGCACACCAATGGTTTACAGAATATAGAGAAGAAATAAAAAATGAGATAACTGATAAGTTTGAAGAACTAGAGCTATTTGATTTAGTAGATGTAGATGGTGAGATTGAAAAGATTACTGTAAACAATATTAATCTCCTCCAGGAGAATTTAGTAGAAATTCAAGATGAGATTTTACATTTTACAGTTATAGCAGAAATTTCCTTTTCTGCTGATGTAAGTTATCCTGATCCAGATATGACTGCTTATGATAAAGAAGATGATAAATATTATATATTTGACTATACCGAAGAAGTTTTCAAACTAAACAAAAAAATCTCAGTAGAGATTGAGATGTCTTTCAGCAGAGATGAACCTCACGAACCAGAAATAGTATCTGTTAATCTTGAAACTGAAGATGGAATAAAAATTAAAGTACATGATGGATACTTGTATTATAAATAAATAGCTAAACATAAATAATGGCAGTAATATATGATATGGGTCATGAATTTAAGGGTTAGTTTTTTCATCCGGTTTATACTGAGAACGGTGTTTTGCAATCAAGATACTAGCTACACGCCAATTTTTTTAGTGCTTTGTGAATTAAAACTTTGGTTACTTGAATAAATATTTATAGTGTATCTCATTAATTTTTATGTTGGAAAACCAAACTGACTGGAAAAAATATGAAGAATATACGAGAGCGATTCTTAATGATGAAAGAGTTAAAAAATATTTAGAAGAACACTTTAACTTGCTTGATATCAAAATTCAATCAAAAGAGAAATTCTCTGGAAAATCTGGGACAGAGTGGGAGGTAGATGCTTATGGATATGATGAAAATGATCTGATATTAATAGAATGCAAGCATTACAAAAATGAAACTAGAGTAGACCAAAATATTATAGCTGCATTTGCTTACATTATTAAAGATGTAAGAGCCAAATTTGGAATTATTGTAACCACATCTGGACTGCAATCTGGAGCTAAGAAAGTAGCAGATGCTGAAAATATACGGTTAATAGAAGTTCATCAAAACTCAACAGATGAAAACTTTTTTGTTCGTTTTCCTGAACATCATCAGTCAGTTGCTGCATTTACTGACAAAATGGGAGGACTAGGTTTTGCTTCTTTAATATCTCAAACAACGACCTATCCACTGCAAGAAGCACAACAAAAGTTGATACAGTCAAGTCGGAGTCAAGGGATAAACAGAACTGACTTTTCTGATGAAGAAATACTAGAAGAGGCTAAAAAAATAATGGCAGAAGGGTAAAAGTTTTCTACAAGCGATTGATCGTCTGTTAGTCGGGATTTAATAGTATGACGACATCTCTTTCAAAGGAGCTACAGTAAAGCATTCAACCCCAGATTAACCCCCAAGCGCGATCACCAACTCAAATCGTATCTGAATAATAATGATAATCAAACCGAAAGGAGGGATACGAGCGACGCTCATATCCCTCCTTTCATCCCCTAAACCATAATCATTATTAGTAAAAAAACTCGAATATTAAAAGTGAAGCATAAACTGAAATACTCATTTATGAAGCAGATCATGAGTTAAAATCTCATTTTTTAGTTCAAATCACATTTACCCACATTAGTAGGCATTTTGAAAATTCACACAATTAAATGCTGTGCAGATACCCATTCTTTATTAAAAAAAACTATATCGGCCGTATCAGATTCCAAATGTGAAGCTTCATTGACTGATAAATTATTTAGTGATGGGCCTACAATTAGACTCTGCCCTCCACTCAAAAGCATAAAGCGTCGTTGATGTCCTGTATATGAATTATGACGAATTTCAAGACCACTACAACCTAATTCATTTTGCCAACTTTTGATATATGAAGGTGTCAGACGTGCTGTTCCTCCACTAGAAGATTGCAGCATTTTTGTCGATGTTAATAAACGAATATTTGTTGAGATTTTTATACCTAAAGTTGCCATATTCAGAACTGTCTCTAAACCTTTATTATCAAGGTATGCGTCAAATATTGCTTCAATATTTGAACTACCAATAAGAGCAACTAGCTTGGCAAGATTTGAAGCGGGTTTTTCTTCATCAAGTCTTACAGTAGTTGGTACTGAAGACCATTCAATTCTTGTACCACTAGGACTTGCTACAGAGGCAGTTGATACAGCCTGTCTTATAGCACTATCTAATTCGCCTAAATTCTCAGGAAAAGCCCAAATTGCCAGAGATTGATCAATATCTAAACCTGTAGAAATGCGCCATTTACTCTGTTTTAGCTCAATGAAAAGCTTTAGGTTATCTAAAAGGCGAATAATAAACTGATTCTCTTGGTTTCCCTGGTATATTTCCCATCCTTTTTCCAAATATGGGATTAAGTACGCAATAATATCGTCTTTATTCAAGCAAGCAGCAGGATATTGAGGAAAAGGAGTATTCGACATTATTTTACAAGATTAAATAAGTCTGTAATTTCGTATTATAAGTAAATAGTATATATTTAAGCCTACTTCTACGGTAAACTTATCACGACATCCCTGTGAAGAAGAAAGCAACCAAAAATTAAGCGATCACTTCAGGAGCGGGAAATGAGATTATCACGACATCGACCAAAAAGCGCCGACTGTGAGCATTCAGTCCCAGATTAACCTTTAGCGATCGCTCTGACGGCTGATGCTGGTAGATACAGTTGCTAATTTCCAGTAGCAAGGTGTATGCTGTTACACAAACTGTCTGCCAGTCAGACCGCCGACCATGACCAAACTAGACCGGGTACCAGTCGCCCAGCTTCCTGATAAATACGGGATTGTTAAATCTGTTATCTACGATCGCATCAATCGGTTAGGCATCAAGCCAACCAAAATCGGTAATAAGTCTTATGTAAGTGGAGAGCAGTTAGAGCTGCTTGACCAGCTAGATGCCCACATGAAAGCGGGTGGCAGCATGGCGGACTTTGCCGACCAATACGCAAGTCATGGAGGCGGTCAGTCAGAGAATTTTGATTCTGGCATAGAGTCTGCCAGTCAGTCTGACAGTCAGTTAACAGTCGCCGGACTAACCGCCAGTCAGTTCGGCCAACTTTCGCAAGTGATTGAAGGGTTAGTGACACGGCTAATTCCTGCGATCGTCCGCCAGCTACCGGGACTGGCAAATGATCCAGTTGCTCATTTGAGGGCATTGGAAGAAGCTTATAAAAATGGTTGGCTACTCAGCACTCGTGAACTGGCGACTTTACTAAAATTGTCTTCTTCTACAGTTTGTAGGTACGGTTCAAAGTTTGAAGACGCTGGTTTTGTGTTTACCAGAGCAGGACAAAGGAAGGGTGGAGAAGTGGCTTGGTCAATTGGAAAACAGAGAAAATCTAAATAACCTTGGAGTTACGTTTCTCCTAACCCAAATGAAGAGAAATAGACGTTGACGTAATTGAGAAATGACATAGAGAAAACAATGTCCTCGTATATTTGATGAGGATTTGAGAAATGCCATCGCGTAAAAATACCCTATCTCTCATCTAGTTATGCTGCTCAGTTCCTTGGTGGGACAGTAATTTTAAGATTACTTGGTGACATTAGGCATTAGGCTATTATTTAGGTTTCATAAACTGGAACCATTATCTGTTTCAAGGCTTTGTTACAATGCCTCTTAAGTTACACAACTTTGAGTGGGAGGGAGAGCGTTTAGTCCAGAGAGAAACTGAACCTCATCATATTGCTGGCGTATTAGCTTCAATTCGATTGACGCTAGAAAACTCAGATTGCGATTGGGAAGATATTTACTCAGCTTATTATGAGTGCGAAGAAGATGGAACGATTACTTTTTATGAGGGTGAAAGTGCTGAAGCAGGTAATCCAGGAATATGGACTTATGTAGTTTATAGCTGTCCTGTTGGCCAAGAAGAGGTAGTAAAAAATCCAGATATCAACACTTTAGCTCCGGCGCAAGAACTGCGACAGCTTATATATAAGTTTATTTTTCAAGAATTAGCAGAGTATAGGCAACAGCTTGGTCTGACTCCAGCAGGTAGTGAGGATGATCGCGCTACAATCGCAAAGTTAGAGCTGGGTGATAGCGTATTTTTTGGGATTAGTGCTGGCAGTAATCCCAATCGCAGAAAGATTACACTTAAAGTAAATCCAATTAGTCGCACACATGCTGAAGCTGATGCCTTCCAACAAGCGTTTGATGCAGGATTAAGAGGAGGTCGAGCGCGTTTAACAGTTGATCGGGATCTTTGCAGAGCATGTGGTCAGAACGGAGGTGTGAAAGGAATGGCTAAACAGCTTGGTTTAGAAGAAATAGAAGTTATTAGCCCTAGCGGTCGTCAGACGATTACACTGAAGTGAGGTTAATTATGTTCATAACAAAATTTTCAGTTGAAGATTGGATTGGGAATCAAAACAGGGGTTGTGTAGAGCAAGCCGATAGTTGGCAAGAAATAGAATCAGCTATTAGAGAGTTGGACGGGCATCAAAAAACACTTGTAACCCTAGAAACAGATAGGGAAACTCACATGGCTGTGGGTGGTGGTAAAGGCAAATATGTAGTGTATTTGACATTTGATAATGAGAGTTTTCATTATCTTGTTGACCCAGCTAAATCAGATATAGAGGAATTCGTGATAGTTGGAGGGCAAGAAGGTGTTTATCCTGCCAAGTCCTGCGTTGACTTGAATACAACCCTTAAAGCTGCCAAAGCTTTCGCGGTGCTTGGGACAATGGAAGAATCAGTTATTTGGGAAAAAGATGAAGTTGTTGAGCGAGTATAAGAAATAGTCAGCGCATCTTATATCAGGCAGGCAAGTTTTGTTCAGAGTATATGCTCTACTCTGTACCATTTAAACCCAAATTACACGATTGTCGGCTCAACGCCATATCAATACATATAGCCAGCAATTACACGTAATGGCTCTAACGTGGAATACAATCGCTCCCTACTTACCAAACCTGATAGTCCAGCAGTCTGATTGCAAATCAGCTGGGAGTTCTGCGGGAAACTCATCACTCAGTTGCTAGTTCGTAAACAATCTTGGTCAAGGAAGCACCAGGGTCAAAACTGACTATCAGATTTGACATTGACTGTGGTTGTGATTATCCATAAAAGCTGCTTTTAACTTAAATGCAAATATTGGTTGTGAACATCACTCTACTGACCATTTTGTTGAAGGCAAATTTTATCCAGTTGGTTATTCTTTTTTCGCTGCTGTTAATTAAGTCGTTACTTTTCTGCTAAGAAATTCGATTTAGAAAAGTGTGCCATAACAGATCCATGCCAGATCCACAAACGAGCCGTTGCAGATCCATTACAGTGACAATATTGATCCAATACAGATCCATTTGTCTGACATACGTATTGTAAGTATAATTTTTACTTTCAACAATGATTAACTATTGACAAAGATTATGCCATGAGAGATCCAATACAAATCCATCAGCGATCCATTACATATTCATCTAACAGTTGATTTGAGTAGCCCAAAAAAACCTTTGGTGAGTAGCAAGCTATGTTGCTGTCCGGACATTTTTTCTCTTGAGAAAAAACGCACCCCCCAGGTGCGGCAACAAACTTGCCCTCCTTTCACGGTTCCCCTACCTAAGTAGGTCAACCACCGTGACAGAGGGGAAGATGATACGAAAATCATCAAAACTAGAGTGCCGATTCAGTAATGGAATAGTTATACGTATTGAGGAAGTTCCCAATACATACTCGCATTGCAATGATGTTATTTTCGTGCAGGCGGACATCGGGGATGACCCTGCGATTGCACTCTACACAAAGCTTGGGGTACGCGAAGATGTGCTTCATTTCGATATTGCTGTCCCGGTCGGCGATGAAGATGCCTAACAACCGGAATGCACCGGAACTTTGGAGTATAGTAGCAGTATTGGTCTGAGTCCGGCGATCGCGAACGTTAGCCAGCAGGTATTGAGCGCATCTCAATTAAGCAAAAAGCAGGAGGGTTTGAAACTGTAAGTTAAATTATTAACAAATCTACCAAAAACTTACTGATTGTCCATATCTCTAATCAATGGCATTTATAAGGTATTTACAAGGATTTCTCTTTAAAGGCAAATATAAGGAATATGAATGGCATTTCAATGGCATACCAATGGCAGATATAAGGATTTACTGCTGCCTCAAATTGAATTTTTGAAAAATTTGGTGATTCTGCCAAAAATAAGGTTTCGCAATGGCAGATGCAAGGTATTTATAAGGTAAACCAACGGTAAATCTAAGGATGTGTACCCCAAAAGCCTCATAAGCGACCCTGATTTATACCGCAAAAATTCCTGACCAAAACTCTCGCACAGTACGCAAAAAAGTTTTGACAGATTTTTTGAGTCAAAATCGAGAAAGAAAAAAACAGACATCAAAAATTACTACTAAAAGACTACATTAGCACTACAAAAACAGCTTTTAAAGAGTCAAATCATCTTCTGGTTGGTGATGCTGTTGAAATAACTGCTTTTGATAATCAAGAAGCTGCTGATTCCAATCTTTGGCTTTGGGCTTTAGCCTTTTGGACTGTGGCAGTAGTTCCAATACAGCCCGTGCAGCTGCATCCCCAGCATTATCCGCGTCAAAAGCCACGCTGACATGAGGAATGTTCTGCAATCGCTCCACAGGCAAGCTGTTGGGGTTATCTACTGCCAGAAAGAGAGTTCTAGTCTTTGGCGCACCTTGAACCTGATACTCCAGCATGGCAAAGGATATGGCATCAATGGGCGACTTCAAAAGCACCAATTTCTCGACTGCATCAGTAGGCTGTCCACCCAAGTGGAAGTGAAACCAACCCTCACGCCGCTTAGTCCCTTTCTCATAACCCTTGAAACTGTTGTTTTCTCCCCCGAAGTTTAGAGCGGTGGAAGCCGCCGCTCCGACTTCTCCCCGTGTACCGCGCAGGAATGCACCGCTTGGTTGTCCGTCTAGATTCCGCATCACAAACACAGCGTTTTGTTGGTCATCAGCATAAACCAGTCCAGTGCTGTGTAGAAGTTCCACAAAATCTTGGGGTAAGCCACGTTTCTGGGTAAGGTAATGTTCTACTCCTGGCCAATTGGCTTTATCCTCAACTCTTAGCTGGAATTGGGGACGTGGCTCTGACTGGATAATCTCAGCTGTCATCTTAAGGGCGTGAGATATCGCCGCCCGTTCTGCCCCAGCTTCACCGAAACGCTCATGCAACCATGCGATCGCTTGCCGGAAATTGCACCCATTAACGTGCATTACCAAGTCAATCGCACCGCCACCGCCTTTCTGCTGTTGGGGTGAGAAATCGTAAAACTTCGATCCATCTATATTAATGATGTGTCCGTGACCCCTCCACCTTTCATGATCATGATTTAGCCCCAACTCCCAGGCGACATCCTCCAAGGGCAAGTCGCGCATTTGTTGAGTCTGAGCCTCTAACGATCGCACCCGCTTCTCTAGTTGCTGTCGTTCCTTCTCGCTAGCCCTCGCCCGTTGCTCTGCCCTCTCCAATCGCTCTGCCATGAACGAACGGTCAGCCAGTTGGTGATTAATTGCTTGGAACTGGTCATCTGACTGAATCCTGGCTACATAACTACTAGCTGATTCAAATGGCGCTGGCGCTAATTGGTTATTTGTAATGACTGCGGTGAGTGGTTCACTGTTAACCGCTTGGTAATATTCCTTTACTTTAGTGTGGGTTGCTTTGCTGCCCTTTACCCCACGTTCAATGCCCAAAGGAGCGAGTGCAGCAGCATAACTATCTTGGAGTTTGGATAACTTAATTCTTCCCTGTCCACCTCTGCCGCCAAACATCGCATCATGACTAAGCCGACCAGTTTTCTCGTTCACTGGCACGATGTAGGCGTGGATATGTGGGGTACTTTCATCTAGGTGGAGTTCTGCCCTGACGCACTTTGATCCATAGTTTTGAGCCAGCCAGTCACGAGATGCGATCGCCCATTGCTGCATTCTCTCATCAGACCACTGCCCAGACAGAGATGGATTTAAGGGGCGGAAATATTCTGGCGATGCCGAGAGAAACATCTCGGTGCATAACACCGCATCCTTTCGGGGTAGATGCTTGAGGGTGGAGATTTTCTCTTTAACTATCTCCTCTAAAGAGCGTGAGTCTTCTCCCCCAATCAACCGGACATTCTTTCTAGTTGGATCTGCATTGGGTGTTTCTCTATTCCTTAACACATGGTCATCACTGCCAGCGACATTGCCAAATGTTTTTAGTTTCTCAATTCTGAGAATGGTCAGGGGCGACATAGAGGATTTATACTACTTTTGCAGCACTTTGTACTACTCACCAACCCGTAGGGCGAACGGCGGTTTCGTGTCATGAGCGCAGCGAGAGATGGCGTAAGCCACCCGCAGGGCATGAAACCATAGTGAGTATATGGTATACATTATACCCCAGCCCGAAATCCACTTTTGGGGTAGAATCCACCAGGAGCATTTCACCCAAATTACCCTCAAATTACCCCAATTAGACCCAATTGGCTGTCCTTTGACTGTCGTTGGTTTTTTCGTGCCTACCCGAAAACGACTGTCGTTTGACTATCCTTTCACTATCAATTGTGTATCGTTGGGGTAATCTTGGGGATAAATGGGGGTATTTTGCCACATGGAAGTTTTTGTATCAAAGTACACTATGTCCAGAGTGTGACAACTGAGACTTGTCACTTTTTGTCACTCATTAGACTACAAGAATCAAGCTGACGGGTTGAAGAGAGTGAACTGTACAGTCACTTTTGTCGTGATTGTGTAGTTCTTCAGTAGTATTTGTTGATGGCTCTTACTTCTGCTTCTGCTTTTCAATTTTGACTCTCAACAAACTTTCCGCCAAATATGGCGTACTGTGCGTCAGAAAAAGATGGATTACAGAGCTTAAAAGCTTTTAAGCGAATTTCCCAAGAATTTACCAATTATTGGGAGCAAATGGGAGACTTCTAACAAGTCTTGGAAACTGTTCGGATTTATTGGGAATTTTTGAGCTAATGAGAATTTTGTAACTGGATGATTTTTAAGGGGTAAAAAGGTAAGAAAAAATTGGAGAATTGGGAGATATTGTCTAGATATTGGGAGATGTTGAATGTAGTTGGTGAGGGCGGGGAAAATGGATGTTTTTTCGAGGTTTTATCTCAGATGCACGAATTGAGTCAAATTAAGAAGCTAGTGCCAAAATTGTAATATTTATTGATAAATGTGGAGATGATCACGGTTTGGGCGGTTCATATTGAGACTAGTTATCAGTTGTTTATGCAAAAAAAAGGGTCAAAAACAGGGAAAATTTTTTTTGTGGATTTTGTTTTTTTAATGTTGAGTCTTAATTCTGTTTCAAGGGGAATGCTCAACGTTCACAATGAAGTGAACAACTACGATAGCCAAGCGATCGCGCACCTTGTGGTCAACCTAATCCAAGATAAAATCAGGAACGAAAAATGAAATTCATGATGAGCCAGGGGTAAGGTATGGAAGTCAAAAGCGAAGTGACAATAAAATTTAGCGGCTCACTGCCAACAGCCACACCTCTTCCGAACAAGAAAGTTGCAATCGAGTTGACTGATCAGAACGGCATAGTCTTCACTGCTCAAGTTAATGCAAAAAGTTGGCGGAAGGCTGAAACTAGCGCCTCAGAATTTGCAGACTGGGCTGGGGCCGTTTCTGGCAAGCTTGGTCAACGAACAGAGAACGGGTTTGAGATCGTTGACGCAGGAATCCAACTTTTTGAAAAGAAGGCGAAGGAAGTCAAACCAGATGTAGCGGCGGCTGAAGCTGGCGCTTCTTCATAGATGTAGCGACCTGCAATTATAAATCCCTAAACCTGCAATCAAGGGATTTTCAAACCAGGATTAAATGCAACTATAATTTCTTTTGAACCAGAATTAATTGCAACTGAACCAGGATTAAATACAACCAACCTGCAATCATCCGTTTCGACCAGGATTATTTGCAAATAGACTCAACGCTTTGCCAGAACTGAGTCTCAGTATTGACAGAGGTTTGTTAAAAAACTCATTTGAAAATTTGATAGATTAACTTTGAATTCTTTACCGAGTTTTTAACTAGAAAACATACGGTTTACCGTTCTCTAAGGCTTATCGTACGGCAGTAAAGAAAACGTTCGTTTCTTTTACTTTTATAGTTGCAGATAATCCTGGCTCAAACCAATGATTGCAGGCTCAGTTGCAAATAATCCTGGCTCAGTTGCATTTAATCCTGGCTGAAGCGCAATTATAGTTGCATTTAATCCTGGTTTGTAAATGTCTTGATTGCAGGTTTGAGCGATTAGTATTGCAGGTCGCTACACATAGACAGTGTAAATAGCTATGTTATTGAAAAGTTGTTGTGAAGCGATTTTGAAGAGTCAGCGATCACCGAAGACATTCACCGACAGTTCATTCTAAGATGGGCATATATACAGAAATCCTTATAGTGAACTCTCATTATTCAATTGTGTCTTTTTAGGCACATCAACCACATCAATCGCCCCCATATTCTGGGGGTATTTTTATGGCGGTAGTGGATCTTGCAGTGCCATTGGGCTGTGTTAACGTCTGGTACATTCTAAAGTTTTCCGGTGGGGTTAGCGAAGAACTTCAAAGTGGTGAATATCAATCAAAGCCAGATGACAGAGCAAGTATAAAACTATGTGCATGGTTACAGCGCAATTCATTAAGCTCTTTACTACAAACCTGATTTCAGTAGAGGAAACAGTTAATCCCACCAAGCATATAACTGTTGAGAATTAATCTCTAATTCATCGCAACCCCACACAAATTTACAAATTCACCTGCAAAGTCTAAGTCTTTCACCCCTTTAACTGTAATTGCATCAATCACCAAATTCGGGCCGTCTGTATCATTGATGACTACACCATCAAAAATTGCTGTCGCTTCTATACTTTTACAACGTTGCCCAAATTCAATAAATGAACCAACG
The DNA here is from genome assembly GCF_026127265.1 of Nostoc sp. KVJ3. Taxonomy (GTDB): domain Bacteria; phylum Cyanobacteriota; class Cyanobacteriia; order Cyanobacteriales; family Nostocaceae; genus Nostoc. Next base: position 6,798 of record NZ_WWFG01000012.1, on the reverse strand, counting down.
GATGGAGCAGCATTAAAACTTGCATTTAGTGTAGTGTAGCCTGATTGAATAACTTGCTCCAATGATTCTAAAGATAGTCCCTGAAATTTGATTGCGTTGGGAGTATATTCTGTAATTGAGTTCCCTAAAATTTCTTCAAGACGTTGAACCATATATTTATATCCATATTAAATAAATTTTCAGTATAAGCATATTCCTTAGTCTAGTAAATGCAGATGGTAACGAACTAGAGGAATACAACGTAAGTTTACCGGCGTTAGCTAAGACCAGAGATATTTACAAAGACTTCAATGGTAAACCTATTATTTTTAAGGATTAATTATGGGTAAAGATTTCATTAATCTAAGTGATTTACTTAATCAATCATAATTAATTTTAAAGCAAATCAAACAGCATCCCGACTACAAAAAGGTAAAATATTCACCAGATTTTACAGTTGCAGACGCGATTGCAGCTTTAGAAGAACTACGAACAGAGATACAATAATGAAACCAGGGTACATTTATTTAATTCATAGTGTAGGCACATATAGATACAAAATAGGGCTAACTGTAGCACCACGGACACCAGAGGAAAGATTAAAAGAACTGAATAGCCGTCAAAGTCCCTACCCGTTGAAACTCATTCATTATGTGTTTGTTACTGACGTTTACAAAGTAGAGAAAGAGATTCATCAAGCTTGTAAGTCATTTAATGTTTATAGGGAGTGGTTTGAATTTACAAAGAACGCATATTTGCAACAAGTTATTCAGTTAATGGAGCGTAGTAATGTAGCGCCAATACCAAATAATTATCAGGATTACGGTCAACATCATCAAAAACTAAATGTTTCTTTGCCTATAATTCCTAGAGATATTGAACGTGCAAGTCAAGAGAGAGAGGAAATCCCAAAATATTTAATATCTAGACGATATGAACCTCACAATCGGTTGAGACAAGGCATAGTCGGGAGAAAAACAAGAAGAAGAAAATTAAGAAAAGGGAACCCACTGTTTTAGGTAAAGTTTTCAATAATAATTTTTTATTTTAGTAGCAATAGTCATTTGTATTATTTTATTTTTATATGTTGTGAGTAGATTGATTTAAAAGTGCGTGAATGGGATGATACAGCAAGGGTTTGAAGCCCTTAAATTTCAGAAACTTCAATTGATACAGTTTTATCCCTAAGTTAAATTTTTCGTTTCAACTCTTAGTAGCGGTTACGTCCACCGCCACTGTATCCTCCCCGTTCCCACCAGATGAACCTCTGTCTTCTCTGGGTTTAGCTTTATTCACTTTCAGGTCACGACCCATCCACTCAGCACCATCAAGACCCTCAATGGCAGCTGCTTCTTCTGCATCTGTTCCCATTTCTACAAATCCGAAACCGCGTAGTTGTCCTGTTTCGCGGTCAGTAGGTAGTTGAACACGCTTTACAGTCCCATATTCTGCAAAAATACCCTTAATATCATCTTCCTTAACTCGTAAGAGAGGTTGCCTACATAAATTGACATTGATTATCTCCAAAAATATTAGTGTGTAGAGATTTAAATTTTGGAGAAAAGTCTGTAGATACCAAAAGGGGAAAGCCTGTCAATACTAACAACAAAAATACTCACTCCTTTAACTCTCGTTTTCTAGGATGACATAGAAGCCAATTCTCTGCATCCAGTAAAAGGTTAATTAACCAGTGATGTAAGACTAGGTGCGATTGCCTCAGTTGGCTACTCATCCATCTGGGTACCCAGATTTTTGACTTTTTCTAACGCCTCTACTACACCAACTTCATCAGCTAGTCGGATAAATGCACTGGCTAATTCTTCTAACAAGTCGCTCCTATCCACATATTCCCCCTCGTCTGCCAAGTCCATCAGCACTCGATTGATCTGCCTGCTCAATTTTTTCGGAATGCGAAAAGTGGTTTGGGTATAGTCGGGATTCTCACGCTTGGCTAATTTATCTTTATCCTTTAAGTGTTTAGATGACCGGGTTACTGGCTGTTGAGGTTGTTGGGTGGTTGAATTCTCAGGTAACTGGGTTTTAGTTGTTCAGATAGCTGATTTTCTGGGTATCCAGGTGTTTGGGCAGTTGCGTTATCAGATGTTTGACTTTTCACCTGTTCAGGTAACTGGCTTAATGATTCTTCGGTTGCTTGAGTATCTAGCTGTTCAGATAGCTGATTTTCTGGGTATCCAGGTAGTTGGGTTGTCAAATTTTCAGGTGGTTGATTTTTCACCTCATTAAGTGGCTGGCTTAATGATTCTTCGGTTGGTTGAGTATCTAGCTGTTCAGATAGCTGATTTTCTGGGTATCCAGGTAGTGGGTATTTTCTTGGGCTGCCCCTAAGACCTCACTAAATCGGCTCACCCTTTTATTGCTTGAATCACTTCGTTTTTTATTTCCGTCCAATCCCGCCATGCTACTTTGCCCCCTCGAACCTTATAAACAGGAACTCCACTAGTCACCGCATCCTTATAAGCTTTGTAAAATCGAATCCCACGACTCAAAACAGGATAACCTTGTGTTAAGAGTGCTTCCATTGCTTCCTGTCCATCTCTTTGAGGCGGCGGCGGAATCATTGTAAGTAGGACTTTCCAGTTTGTATCTTGGGGCAAGGATTTTGCCATGAGTGCCATCGCATCCATGCTCAACAGGTCTGTGGAGTTGGAACGATAAGTAGATCACAGCCCCTTGCTAAATCCTCCACTTCCACATCATTAGGGCGGGCAGGAGTGTCAAAAATATAAATTCAAACTTCTGCTTACGCATCAACTTTGCTGCTTCCTTTTCTCCGCAGACCTGAAATGGTAGTCCCCCAGGTCTTGCCCAAGTGGTTGCTGAACGGTTCGGATCGGCATCAATAACTAAAGTTGCCCCATCATCACAAAACAGTGAGGCGAGGCAGATAGCTGAAGTGTTTTCGACACTCCGCCCTTAAATGAGCTAAGAGAGATGATTGGCATAATCTCCCCTTATAAAAGATGGAAAAATCATATCGCACTTACACACATAAAATGTGGATGTATGAATATTTGGGTATCCAGGTATTTATGCAGCCTAAAATGAGAATCTGCGACTCAAGTAGAGTGTTGATGCATTGTTCAGCTTATTTTTCGGAAATGACAACCTGACTTACGGTGTTCTCCCAATGGAAGGCGTTTCTTCATCGGCAACGACCAAATCCACGCCACACCTCGTAGCCGCCTCCGCTAACCTTTGATTCAATCGTTGCTAAAGGCAATCCCAACCGCAACGCTAATTCTAAATAAGCTGCGTCATAAGCGGCTAAACCTTCCTGTCTCCCCAGCGTCAAGGTTGCACCAAAGCATTTGCATCAGTAGCCGTATCAACCTGAATCAATAGCGACTGTAACAAAGCAATAGCTTCCTCAGATTGTTTCTGAGTCATACGATTTACGCCGTTCAGCTACCAGTAAAACATTAGCAATCTCCAGTGACCAAATCCCCGGTACAAATGCTTCAGCATCCGGCATCATTGCTAGTATCGCATTTGCAGTAGGGTTATTTTCATCCACCAAACACCAGCTAATTGCTACAGAACAATCCAAAACAAACTGCATTAAAATCTTCGCCCCTCTTCAATCATGGAGCGGATTGACGTTTTATCTAACGCTACTTCTCGCCGCAGTTGTTCCATTCTGGCAATTGCATTACTTATCGATTTTTCGTTGTGGCTTTCCCCAAGCGTTATATTGTGCTTGGGCTTCTGAAGATGTTGCAACTTCTGCATCAGCTAACGGCTGTATAACCACCACTACCTCAACATTTATATCTTTTAAATCAGTGGGTGTCTGGATTTGCAATATACCATCTGTCCCAATATGCGATTCGCAACTTCATTGTTTCCATATCGGCATTCCAGAACTCATACTTAACAATTTTTGGCAAGTACCTTTAATTATGCTGCTACTTCCCTTACAAGAGATAGAAGCATAACGTTGCTACCTGGTACACACCTAATTTGGCTGTATGAATGTCTGGGTATCCAGATATTCATATTAACTAGATACTGGCCACACTTCCATTGCCGGCCTATCCATTGCTACTGTAACGCTTTATGCGCTTTGCTCGTGTTCCATCGGAGCTAGTTCAATTATTGTCCGCTGATTGAGAGCGCGATCGCGTTTTGTGAAAAACATTTTTGGTATAAATAAATTTAAGTATTATAATTAATACATGAAAACCCTAAGCTATACTGCAAAAAATACTAGAAGTTACTCAGAGTGGAACGAATAATTGCCCAGCATTTTTTCAATCCAGAAATGTCTGGGCGTAATGTTTATCTTTACGTCACAGAGGATTTAATTAATTCATTAGGCATCTCTAAAGGGGTTACTTGCCAAGACTTTATCCAAACAGTAAAAAATGTAATTGGTCTAAGTAGTATCTGTCAACAAGCCTTGAGGAGTATGCAAAACCCGGTATGGCGATACCAACGTCAAGGTTATCCTCCATACATAGGCTATTTAGCTTTATTTGTTTTGGCAGCAGGTACTGAAGGTGATTTTTCTTCCAAAGCCTACTATCCCCGCTTGCGGGAATTACTGGGAGAAAAACCGACCTCTGGAAAATATCCAGATTTTGACGAGATGCAAAAACTTTGGAGAGATTTAGAGAAATGGGCAAATGTCGATAAATCGGATAAATTGGGCATTTTTAACGCCAACATTACTGGCAGATTAGTTCACGTTGGTATACCCATCGCCCAAACACTTTTGACTGAAAAGGAACTTAAGGCACTACCCATTATTTTGCAGAGGCAGGCTTAGAAACAATTTCCCTTCCTTCCGAAAGACACATAACATCTTTGTTAGTAAGATACGGGCGTAGCTATCTGCGAACACGAACGCTGCAATTGCTAGAAGAAACTAGCGAAGGTAATGAATTACGTCAGGCACTGATTGAAAGAATTGTAGATGAGTTATGTAACTGGGATGGAACCACAGAATTACAATCTGAGGGAGAACGCAGATTTACGGGGTCTTAAGACTGTGTTGCAAACTCGACTTGACTGCTAAACGTGCCAGCTTCACCTTACGTTGTACGACAAAGCATGATTTTCCTGAAGATGGTCTGATTTTAAATTTTAATAACGATTTTTATTCCTGTGACGAACATGGTAATGGTTGGTCTTCACCCATATTAAACGGTAGAAATATTGATGCTTCCATGCTAGATTGGCGTTACGCTTTCCAGATGGAATCTCCTGATAATAAATGGCGTTTTAAGTTTCCAAATTCCCATATACGAATATTTTGTTGAAGGCAGAAGTCTGAGTTTACCAGGAATTGTAGAAGTAGGGAGACTTCCTAAAGGTTCGCCATTTTTTTTAGCAGTTCATCAAGAGTGCCGTACTTTGCTAGAAAGATGGGGAACATCCAGTTGTGAAGGTTTTGAGAGGTTGCATATTGTTAAAGGATTACCAAATGGATGGTACTTATTTAAAGTGACTGCTGCCCATAGTGATGAAATAGTAAAAAGCGAATATCCTATATTATCATTTTCCACTAGCATCAGACTGAGTTTAGAAGGTGGTTTACGCCTTGGAAACGGAAATTGGTTCTTTAGGTTTGCACCACCAAAATTAGTTTTACAATGCAGTGATGGAACAGCAAAATTATATTGTAATGGCAGACTGCTAGAAGATACATCTGGACAAAGTATTTATGAACTACCTCCAGATATTCCAGTAGATACATATTTAAAATTGAAGCCCGTAATGGTGACAATGTTATTAAACGTTTATCTTTATTATTAGTAGAGGATTTCTCTTTAGTTTCAAGTATAAAAACGTCATATATTGACAGATTTGGTTTGGTTACGACCACTAAAGATGAACATTCTCCAGAAGTGAGGGGAGCATTAGTAAAGGGAGTTGATTGTCCTACTTTTAACTTCAATACTCTCCTACCAATCCAAGGCAAGCAGCGCGTTGTTTTTCTGGGCAAAGAACCGGGACAAGTTGCAATTTATCCAGAAGAATCAATACTTATTGATTGGTATCCAGTTTGGGCTATTGCTAAAGGAAGCCTTTTTGATAGAGCTATGTTTTGTGGCACCAGTTTAAAAGAATCAGAGCTAAAACTATCACCTTGTAAGGATAGAAAAAAAACTGGATTCATGGAAAAAAAATATTATTAGATAACCACAAGCGAACTTTGCCTCCTCTCAGCGATATTCGTCTTAAAAAATTTATGGTAGAATTCCAAAAAGGGGCAAAACGTGTATAGGAATAGCGATGAACTACTCTATGTAATTTCTGCCAATAAGGAAATGTCTTGGTTATCGTTTAAACAGGCATTTAATTATCTTCATAGTCTTAGTAAAACTGCTATTAGTGATGAGGGAGATGATATGAAAAAATAAAATATTATCAACCGTTCGTGCCCTCAATTCACTCGGTCACTGTGAATTTGATTTCACTGATAATAATAGAAGAAGAGTGTATGTCGCACCACCTGTATTAATAAGATTACCTAGTGGTGGGTTTCCCCAAGCTATTTTAGCAGGAGTTAGAACACCGAATACTATAGATAAGTTAAGGAATGCTTGTCAATCTGTTGGACAACACATAAATATTGATGTGGCCGAACAAAGGAGTGAATTAATATTAGTACCTAAGCGGATAGTAGTACAAACTGAGGATATATCAGAATTACATAAAATTGCTGCTCAATTAGCCATAAATTTTATAGAAACACCATCTTCTTGGTCATTTTGCATTTTGCCGCCTCCCTTGAAGATTCCTTAATTAATTATCAATGGTCTAATGAGCCAGAACTTAACTGGAAAAGTAAAA